>NZ_JBMERP010000001.1:0-194372 GCF_049310925.1 Virgibacillus sp. DJP39
TGGGAGAAGGTTTGTGATGCACTTGTTTGTGCATTTCGTTATAATAAACGAGAAGGTAACAAAAGGTGGGGTAGTATGTCATTTACACATTTACAAGTTAAAAGTGGATATAGTTTAATGGAAAGTACCATTACGATTGATAAGCTTGTAAAAAAAGCTGCCGATCATGGTTTTCGTGCGTTAGCGTTAACAGATGATCACGTTTTGTATGGCGCTATTCCTTTTTATAAAGCATGTGTTGACCATGGGGTAAAACCTATTATAGGAATGAATGTAATTGTACTAGATGAAGATACTGACCAGATTCCTTGTTTATTGCTAGCGAAAAACAATCGTGGATACAAGCAATTGATGCGTTTAAGCACCGCCATACAAACAGGCGATGAAAATTATATTGAATTTACACTATTACATAAGTATACGCAGGACCTTGTTGGAATAGTACCAACAGGAAGTGAAAGATTGCTTAAGCTAATAGATAATGAGTCAATGGATCAACTAAAAAATTATACAAATGAATGGAAAGAAATATTTGCAGCTGATGATTTTTACTTGGGGGTAGACGATCATGGTAAGTGCGACGTAAACAAGCTGCAACATACACTTCTAACTTTTCCTGTTGAAAACCACGTAAAGGTTGTTGCACTCAATGACGTTAGATATTTAGACAAAAAAGATGATCAAGCCTATGATTGTCTGAAGGCAATAAAAAAAGGACAGCGCTATGAACCTAATAGTAATTCGGCTCTTCCAAATCACCATTTGCGGACAGATTCTGAAATGAAAGATGTGTTTGGTTCTATTTGGCCAGAGGCTTTGGAAATGACGAATGAGATAGGTGAAAAATGTAATGTTGAATTAAGCTTTGATGAACGATTAATCCCTTCCTTTCCAGTACCTGGTGATATAGATGCACATACATACTTAGAAAAACAGTGTTGGGATAACTTAGAGAAAAGATTCACATCAATTACAGATGAGGTCACAAGCCGTTTGCAATACGAATTGTCTATAATAAAAAAAATGGGCTTTAGTGATTACTTTTTAATTGTATGGGACTTTATTAATTATGCAAAGAAACATGGGATTGTTGTTGGCCCAGGACGTGGATCTGCCGCAGGATCATTAGTTTCCTTTGTACTAAGCATAACTGATGTTGACCCAATCAAACATCAGTTGCTTTTTGAACGGTTTCTCAACCCGGAACGAATCACGATGCCAGATATCGATATTGATTTTTCCGATGTAAGAAGGGATGAAGTGATTGACTATGTACGGGAAAAGTATGGATCTGAGCATGTGGCACAGATTATTACATTTGGTACATTTGCTGCAAGGTCGCTACTACGTGAGTTAATTAAAACAATGGGGATTGATCAGCAAGATGCATATTTTTTATTAAAAGAAATTCCCGTACAATCAAATAAGTCACTACTCGAGCTTATTCAAGCCTCCGAAGATTTAAAGTTATATATAAAGCAGTCTGCTTCGCTAAAGGCGCTTTTTACAATTGCGTTAAAGCTTGAAGGTTTACCAAGGCATATTTCCACTCATGCAGCTGGAGTAGTGATTAGTGAGAAGCAGCTTGTAGAACATGTACCGCTCACTGTGGGGTCTAGTCAAACTCTACTGACTCAATACTCAATGAATGAACTTGAGTCAGTAGGTTTACTGAAAATGGACTTTTTAGGATTAAGAAACCTAACCTTGCTTGAGCGGATAAATAAATCACAAAAAGCACAACTGGAATTAGCGGAAATTCCAGAGAACGATGAAAAAACTTTTAAACTTCTTCAGACTGGAATGACAAATGGGATATTTCAATTGGAATCTGAAGGGATGAAACAGGTACTAACAAAACTTATACCGACGTCGTTTGAAGATATAGTAGCTGTAAATGCTCTTTATCGACCAGGTCCGATGGAAAACATACCAACGTATATAAGTAGAAAGCATCATAAATCCTCTATTGATTATCCACATCCAGATTTGGAGCCAATACTAAAGAATACTTATGGAGTATTAATCTATCAGGAACAAATAATGCAAATAGCAAATCAAATTGCCGGTTTTTCATTGGGCAAGGCTGATATTTTGAGGCGAGCAGTTAGTAAAAAACAACATGGGGTAATGGATGAACAAAGAGAATCATTCGTTGCTGGTTGTATAAGTAAAGGATATGGAGAAATAGTTGCAATTGAGATTTTTGATTGGATTGTCCAATTTTCAAACTATGGATTTAATCGAAGCCATGCGGTTGCGTACAGTAAAATATCTTATCATTTAGCCTATTTAAAAGCGCACTATCCAGCCGCATTTTATGCTGAATTACTTAGTTCAAGTGTTAATCAGCAGGACAAAGTACACCTTTACCGGAAAGAGGCAAATGAGTTTGGTCTTGAATTTCTGCCACCAGATATTAATAACAGTTTTGGTAAGTATACGGTTGATCGCGGACAGATACGAATGGGTCTTTTATCTATCAAGGGGATAGGTAATCAGGCAGTTAAGGAAATTGTACGTGCTCGTAAGTCGGGACAATTTAAAAGCATTTTTGATTTTTGCTTACGCGTAGCCACAAAATTAGTAAACCGAAGTACATTAGAGTTATTAATTATGGTGGGTGCGTTTGATTCAACATACCGTAACCGTGCTAGTCTTCTGGCATCAATTGATCATGCAATAGAGCAGGGTGAACTATTTCGTGAATTTGCTGATCAGCCAAGTTTATTTCAGGACAAGATGGACTTAGAAGCAACTTATTCGGAAATAGAAGATTTTAGTTTGATGAAGAAGCTTGCCGATGAGAAGGAATTATTAGGAATTTATATTTCAAGCCATCCATTGGCTGGCTATCGGCAGAAGTTAAGAATGAACGGTTACATTACTCTCAATCAATCAAGCAATTTAACAGGTAAACGAAATATCAAAAGCGCTGCGATTATACAAACAATTAAAACAATCCGAACCAAGCGTGGAGAACCTATGGCTTTTATAACGGTGAGTGATGAAACTGGAGACGTGGAAGGAGTTATCTTCCCTGAGGTATTCAGAAATGTGAACAGGTGGCTTGTTGAAGAATCTATTGTATTTATTACGGGTAAGATGGAAAGACGAAATAACAAAAATCAATGGCTTGTTTCCGAGATTCACGAGTTTAATGAAGAAGAACTAAATACACGGACAAACCAACGGATTTTTATAAAAATTAACGCAATAAACGATGGGGATGTTCTGGTGAAACTGAAACAGATTGCAATAAACCATCCTGGGGATATACCAATAATTATACATAGGGAGGATAATAAACAAACCTATCAGCTTGCCAGTGAGTATTTTGTAGAAGCAACTAAGCAATGCTTGCAGGAACTAAAAGACTATTTCGGAAAAATGAATGTGGTTTTAAAAGTCGACTGATCAGCGTTGGTATCCGATTCACTTGCGCTTTACTTTACAGACAATTAGCATCTGTTATAATGTAATAGTCGAGTGGTCTGACCACTTTTTCAAGAGCGGTTAACTTAATATTGCTAAAAGGAGCGAATGCGCGTGTCAAACTTAAGGGATGAAGCATTAGAAATGCACAAAAAACATAAGGGTAAATTAACTATACAATCAAAGGTACCTATTCGAAATGCAAAAGATTTAAGTTTGGCCTATTCTCCAGGTGTTGCAGAACCATGTAAGGAAATATATGATCATAAAGAAAAAGTATATGATTACACAATGAAGGGGAATATGGTTGCAGTCGTCAGCGACGGTTCTGCAGTACTTGGTCTGGGAAATATAGGTCCTGAAGCTGCTTTACCTGTAATGGAGGGGAAATCAGTTCTATTTAAAAGCTTTGCCGGTGTAGATTCTTTTCCTATATGTCTTGCAACACATGACATAGAAGAAATTGTACGTACAGTTAAATTAATGGAACCTACATTTGGTGGTGTGAATTTAGAGGATATCGCAGCTCCAAATTGCTTTATTATTGAGGAAAGACTTAAGAAGGAAACAAATATTCCTATTTTTCATGACGATCAGCATGGTACAGCAATTGTAACTGTTGCAGGCTTAATAAATGCTTTGAAAGTTGTCGGTAAATCTTTCTCAGACATCAAGGTAGTCGCAAATGGAGCTGGGGCAGCTGGAGTGGCCATTATTAAATTACTACATAGCTTTGGTGTGCGGGAAATGATAATGTGCGATTCTAAAGGTGCAATATTTGAAGGACGACAATATGGTATGAATGACGTGAAAGATCAAGTTGCTAAAATGACCAATAAAGACCACAAAGAAGGTTCGCTTGAGGATGTTCTTGAGGGTGCTGATGTGTTCATCGGTGTCTCCGTTGGTGGCTTGTTGTCAAAAGAAATGGTTGAAAAGATGAGTGCAGACCCTATCATCTTTGCAATGGCCAACCCTGACCCTGAAATCATGCCTGATGTTGCAAAGGCAGCTGGTGCAAAAGTAATTGGAACAGGGAGATCAGATTTCCCTAATCAAGTAAACAATGTGCTAGCATTCCCGGGAATTTTTCGCGGAGCATTGGATGTGCGAGCTACACGAATAAATGAAAAAATGAAAGTCGCTGCTGCAAATGCAATTGCTTCATTAATAAGTGAAGAAGAGTTAAATGAAGATTATGTAATTCCTGCTCCATTTGATCCTCGAGTAGCACCGATTGTTGCAAAAAGTGTTGCCCAGGCAGCTATGGAATCTGGCGTTGCAAGAATTGAAGTGGATCCTGAAGCAATAGCAGAAAAAACCAGAAGATTAACACAAATAGATAATGCTGAGTAACGTTTAAAATACTGAGCAAAAACCGCTTATTGTGGGGTCTTCAGACTATTCCTTTCCCATTGGATAAGGAAAAATTCTAGAAAATACATCGCACGAGTGGTTTTCATTTTCGGGGAGTCTCGCATTTTTCGAAGCCCAGTTAGCTTTCTCTTCAATGGAGAAAAAGTCGTGAAAACATAGAATTGTTAGTGAAGGCAGAATACGAAGACCCCGGAAGAAGCGTTCTTTACTTCTGAGGAGGCTAAGGCCGTGCCCGGCGGCATAGAAGACACTGTGAAAGCGAAGTATTCTGCCGGAACTGCGTCGAAAAAGTTTTCACTACTTCACAGTTTGTATCAACTGCGAAGTTTAAAAACAACAAAATTTACATTTGTTATTTCAAAAAACAGACAACCTTTTGTTGAGGAGGGTTTAGTTTGATGAAGTAATTTTCCCTGGCGATGGTTCAATCCAATTATGGTAGAATGTTTTATGAAAAACATGTTGAATTGTATAAATACCAAAACTATGAGCTGATTGAGAAATTATTCAACTTTAAGTAAATAGAGAGTTGATTGGTTGTCAACAAAGCCATAAAATGACAATATTTACTTTCAGATTTTGGTACACTAAGATTACTACATATTGGGTAATGACAAATTTTACTTAAGAGCATCACTGGTTTTTGAAAAAGGAGGAGTTACCTTGCTTAAGGATTTTTTTGGCAAGAAAAAGAAATATGCATCCATTCCTAGTGAACAAGGGAAATTGGACGTACCAGAAGGATTAATGAAAAAGTGTCAGGGATGCCGGAAAATTTATTATCGAAAAGAAATGATCAAAAATCTTAACGTTTGTCCTAATTGTGGACACCATCATAAGTTGACTGCATGGGAACGAATAGACAGTTTATTTGATGAAGGTTCTTTTCAGGAGTGGGATGAAAATTTAATTTCAAGCAATCCACTTGGTTTTCCTGGGTATGAGGAGAAACTGGAAAGTGACCGTAAAAAGACTGGATTAAACGAAGCAGTTGTTTCTGGCAAAGGTACTATAAATAAACACCCGACAGTTGTCTGTGTGATGGATTCAAGATTTCGGATGGGAAGTATGGGATCTGTTGTGGGTGAAAAAATTGCCCGTGCTGTTGAAGAAGCAAGAAAGCAATCATTACCTATTATTATATTTACCGCTTCAGGTGGTGCCCGGATGCAAGAAGGTGTTCTTAGTTTAATGCAAATGACAAAGACTTCTATTGCTATTAAGCGTTTCAGTGATTCGGGTGGACTAATGTTATCAATCATGACAAATCCCACAACAGGCGGAGTGTCTGCAAGTTTTGCATCAATTGGTGACTATAACTTTGCTGAACCTGGTGCCCTTATCGGATTTGCGGGACGACGGATAGTTGAACAAACTATACGGGAAAAATTACCGGATGATTTTCAGACAGCTGAGTTTCTTTTGGAACACGGACAACTGGATAAAGTAATTCATCGACAGGATTTAAAACAAACCATTACCACATTGCTTATGATGCATAAAAAAGGTGGCGAGTCAAAATGAAGCAAGTATTAGACTTTGAAAAGCCAATTGTTAACCTTAAAGAAAAAATTGTCGAACTTAAGAGCTTCACAGAAGATAGTGAGATTGATTTATCACAGGAAATTAATACATTGGAAAAACGGTTGGAAAAATTAGAGGAAGATATCTATACTAACCTGAAACCATGGAATCGTGTTCAAATGGCAAGACACCCAGAACGTCCGACTACGTTAGATTATATAGAAGAATTATTCACTGATTTTATAGAGTTCCATGGGGACCGCTTTTTTGGAGATGATGCTGCAATAGTAGCAGGGATTGCAAACTATAACGACACACCCGTAACTGTAATTGGTCATCAACGGGGAAAAGATACAAAAGAAAACATTCGCCGTAATTTTGGTATGCCACATCCAGAAGGTTATCGTAAAGCATTGCGTCATATGAAGCAGGCTGAAAAGTTTAATCGACCGATTGTTTGTTTTATTGATACAAAAGGTGCTTTTCCAGGAAAGGCTGCAGAAGAACGTGGGCAAAGTGAAGCTATTGCACATAACTTAATGGATATGGCTGGTCTAACTGTACCGATTATTTGTATCGTAATTGGTGAAGGTGGAAGTGGCGGGGCTCTGGCGCTTGGTGTCGGAGATCATATCCATATGCTTGAAAATTCAACATACTCGGTTATCTCACCTGAGGGAGCGGCAGCTTTATTATGGAAAGACTCAGGGCTTGCCCAGAAGGCTGCAGAGACCATGAAAATAACTTCTTATGATTTAAAAGAACTTGGTGTTATAGATGAGATAATACCAGAAGTAAGAGCTGGGGCGCATCGTGATGTTAAATTACAGGCATCCTATATCAATGAGGTATTAATTAAATCACTGGAAACATTGCGTGGAATTGAACAAAATGAATTACTTGAAAAAAGATGGGAAAAGTATAGAGAAATTGGTGATTATCAGAATCTTGAACTATAGGTGGACGTTTTATCCTTAATGGGGTTGACTCTGGTCAACCTCATGATTATTTATCGAAGGAAAGTAATTTTTATTCTGTTAAATACAATATACATTTGAAAATATTGAGGTGGAAAGATGAAAAAAATAGCTGTGTTAACAAGTGGTGGTGACGCGCCTGGTATGAATGCGGCAATTCGTGCTGTAGTAAGGAAGTCCATTTTCCACGGGTTGGAGATATTTGGAATCCAAAATGGGTTTCAGGGCTTAATGGACGGAAATATAACAAAAATGGAGCTAGGTTCTGTTGGGGACATAATTCAGCGGGGTGGAACGATTTTATTTTCTGCAAGATGTTTGGAATTTAAAACACCAGAAGGTCAACAGAAAGGAATTGAACAACTTAAGAAACATGGAATAGAAGCTTTAATCGTTATTGGAGGCGACGGAAGCTTCAGAGGTGCTCAAAAATTGACCGAAAGTGGTTTTCCTTGTATTGGTGTTCCCGGTACGATTGATAATGATATACCTGGTACAGATTTTACTATTGGCTTTGATACAGCCCTAAATACAATTATTGAAGCGATTGACAAAATCAGAGATACTGCAACTTCACATGAAAGAACCTATGTGATTGAGGTTATGGGACGTGACGCCGGTGATTTGGCTTTATGGGCAGGACTTGCTGATGGTGCAGAGAGTATATTAATTCCAGAAAAAAAAGACGACTTCGAAGCGGTTGTTCAGAAATTAAAAAGAGGTCATGAACGTGGAAAAAAGCACAGCATCATTATTTTGGCAGAAGGTGCAGGAAGTGGATTTGCGTATGGAAAGCGAATTCAGGATGCCACCAATTTGGAAACGCGTGTTACTGTCTTAGGTCACATCCAACGTGGGGGTTCTCCTACAGCAGCTGATCGCGTATTAGCTAGCCGTTTAGGTGCAAAAGCTGTAGACCTTTTGATAGAGGGTAAAGGTGGGAGAGTTGTAGGAATTCAAGCTAACCAACTAGTCGACCACGACATACTGGAAATACTTGATCAGAAACACACTATCGATATGGATATGTATAAGTTATCCAGCGAATTATCAATATAGAAACCAAATAGAATTCAGGAGGAAATAGCAATGAGAAAAACAAAAATAGTCTGTACGATTGGACCTGCTTCAGAAACAGTTGAAACGTTAGAAGAACTGATTAAAGCAGGCATGAATGTTGCTCGTTTAAACTTCTCACACGGGGATTTCAACGAACATGGTCAACGAATTAAAAATATTAGAGAAGCGGCTAAAAACACTGGTGCTACAGTTGCAATTCTACTTGACACAAAAGGTCCAGAAATCAGGACAGGTTCATTTAAAAATGGTGAGGATGAAATAGAAGAAGGGAAAACTGTTGTTTTATCCATGAAAGAAATTGAAGGCACAGCTGAGCGATTTTCAATTACATACCCAGGATTGATTAATGATGTTCACGTGGGTTCTTCTATTTTACTTGATGATGGCCTTATAGAACTTAAGGTTAAAGAAGTTGATAACGAGAATCAGGAACTAGTAACTACTGCGTTAAACAGTGGGACAATCAAGAATAAAAAAGGTGTTAATGTTCCGAATGTACAAGTTAACTTGCCAGGTATCACTGAAAAGGATGCCAATGACATTTTGTTTGGTATTGAAGAAGGTGTGGACTTTATTGCAGCTTCTTTTGTTCGTAGACCTTCTGATGTGTATGAAATCAGAGCATTGTTGGAAAAGCATGATGCTACTCAGATTCAAATTATCCCTAAAATTGAAAACCACGAAGGTGTTGAAAACATCGATTCAATTTTAGAAGTGAGTGATGGGATCATGGTTGCCCGTGGTGACTTGGGAGTAGAGATACCAGCAGAAGACGTACCACTAGTACAAAAACAACTCATAAGCAAGTGTAACACTGCAGGGAAACCAGTTATTACTGCAACCCAAATGCTAGATTCCATGCAGCGCAATCCTAGACCTACAAGGGCTGAAGCGTCTGATGTTGCGAACGCAATTTTTGACGGAACAGATGCTATAATGCTATCAGGAGAAACAGCTGCTGGTCACTATCCAGTAGAATCCGTTCAAACAATGAGTAATATAGCACTAAAAACAGAAACAGCACTTGATCACAAGTTGATCTTGACCAATCGTTCCAAAACAGTGGACATGACAATTACAGATGCTATTAGTCAATCTGTTACGCATACTGCAATGAATTTAGACGTCAGTGCTATTATTACTCCTACTGAAAGTGGACACACAGCACGTATGATTTCTAAATACCGTCCGAAGGCACCTATAATAGCTGTTACTTATTCTGATCATGTAAATCGTCAATTATCATTGGTTTGGGGTGTACATGTGGCAATTGGAACCAAGGTAAATTCAACTGATGAAATGCTTGATATTGCTGTAGAAGAAGGATTAAAGACAGGATTGTTTGAACGCGGAAGCAGGGTTATTATAACAGCAGGAGTGCCTGTTGGAGAAAGTGGGACTACAAACCTAATGAAGGTACATGTTATTGGAGACGTTATTGCTAAAGCACAAGGAATAGGTAGAAAAAGTGCATATGGTAAAGCAGTGGTAGCTAAAACAGCAGAAGAAGCGATTTCTAAAATTACGGAAGAGGATATTTTGGTTACGTATGGTACAGATCGCGATATGATGCCAGCAATTGAGAAAGCTGGTGGAATTGTTACTGAGGAAGGTGGATTAACATCACACGCTGCAGTAGTAGGATTGAGCCTGGGAATACCAGTCATTGTCGGTCTTGAAAATGCATTTGATCTTATCAAAGATGGCGATGATATTACTATTGACGCTGCAAAAGGTGATATCTATAAAGGACATACAAAAGTTCTATAAAAATTGAAGGGATAACTCCCTTCTTTTTTAACGATTACCACTAGTCATGTGCTCTCCATTATAGAAAGGTTGATGACAAATGCGCTGGTTAATACTTGCACTATTAATAATCCCTGCCTTGGAAATAGGAATTTTTATTTGGGCAGGTGGGATAGTTGGGCCGTGGTGGGTCGTGTTTATTATCATACTTACTGGAATAGTTGGTGTAATGATAGCTAAGAAACAAGGAGCAGAAACCTGGAATCGGGCAAGAATTTCTATGAATAACGGGCAGTTGCCAGCAGAAGAAATTATAGATGGCATTTGTATCTTTGTCGGTGCCGTTTTTTTATTCACGCCTGGATTTATAACAGATACAGTGGGTTTCTTACTGGTTCTACCTCAAACCCGTATACCGTTTAAGAAACTGATAGTTGAATTTATTAAAAGCCGTTTGAATAATGGAACAATCATCTACCGAAAGTAGAAAACAAGCATTCCCTATCCCTTAATAAATAAAAACAGCCGTTTAAATATTCCGGTTTGATAACATGAATTCCAAATGATGAGTAAAAAAGGGCTAAGAAACAATCCCATCAAGCCCCAAAGATTTAAGCCGACAAACATGGTTACGAGGGTAGCTAATGGGTTCAACCCTATGCTTGCCGATAGGAGTTTGGGTTCTACTATTTGTCTAACAACAGTAATTACTATGTATAAGACAGCTAATTGAATTGTCATTGAATAGTTACCTGTAACAAACACGTAGAAAATCCATGGGATAAAAATTACTCCTGTACCGATATAAGGGAGTAAATCCAGAAATGCAGCTAGTAAGGCAATTGTAAGCGCATATTCTATTTCAAGAATTACTAATCCAGTATAAATTAATAAAGCTGTAACAAGGATTATTAAAATCTGTGCTTTGAAGAATCCCATAATAGAAGTTTTAACATGGTTTAAAAATTTTCCTACTATAGACTTTCTAAAAAAGGGAATCGTATTAACTATCATGCTATTAAGCTCATGCCAGTCTTTAGTGATCATAAATGTAGCAAATAGCGTTACAGTTAGTATAGTTAATGAGCTAGGAAGTATGGTCAATGTCTCAGGGATACTCAACAAAAATCCCTTAATTAGAACTGTTCCGGAAGCAGTAATTTGATTTGTGATTTTTTCTAAATTACTACTAATTGCCTGCTGTTGGGCGGGATTTAAAGAATGAAAGAAAGTCGCTATTTTGTCATACAGAGGCAAAATAGTAGAATTCAAAAATTCTTCTAGTATCACTACAAACCCGTTAAAATGAGTAGGTAATTGATTAGCTAGAAAGGTAGAACCTTGAATTAACTCATTAAAAATGATTGCTATAGTGAAACCACTTACTAATAGGAAAACCGATAATATAATCAAGGTGCTAAGAAATCTTGGGAATTTTAATTTACGTTCCAATACAGAAACCGCGGGATTAAGAATAAATGCACATAGAACAGCAATAATAAATGGATAAAGATAAACCACGCTATATTTTACTAAAAAATACCCTGCTACACATAATAGAGAAATAAATAGAAGCCTGAGTAAACGATCAATATAGTTTAAATACATAACTATCACCTCAATGGTTATAAGCTGATTATAATATTAAGCTTGTCTTATGTTATGTATGAATTTAAAGCAACAAATAGACATTTTTTTAAGAGTAATATAATGTATTCCCTTAAAATATTGGTGAATTTAATCGGTTTCAATTCACATTACTGAGGTTTTACTTTATAATTGTGCGTGGGGATGACAATAGCTATTTTTGCGAATATTGTCATACATTGTCATTAATTCATTAATGTATCCTATTATTTAATGCGAATAACTATAGAAAAAGGAGAGAGGATTATTATGACAACAACTAAGGGTCTTGAAGGAATTGTAGCAACACAATCATCAATAAGTTCAATTATAGATGATCAGCTTACATATGTTGGTTACAAGATTGATGATTTAGCCGAAAACTCAAGTTTTGAGGAAGTGGTATACTTACTATGGAATCTTAAGCTGCCGACGAAGTCTGAACTAGATTCTTTTAAAGTCGAACTTGCATCTAATATGGAGCTTCCAGAGGCTGTAATAGAACACTTACGTTCTTATGATTTATCTACAGTTCATCCAATGGCGGCATTAAGGACAGCAATATCGTTACTGGGAGTTTACGATTCTGAGTCCGATGTAATGGAGGAATCTGCAAATAAGCGTAAAGCTTTGCGTTTGCAAGCACAGATTTCAACAATAGTTACCTCATTTGCTCGTATTCGCCAAGGAAAGGAACCGGTAAAGCCTAAGAAAGAATTGGGTTATGCTGCTAATTTCTTATATATGTTAAACGGTGAAGAAGGAAAAGATATCGAAGTCGAAGCAGTGAATAAGGCGCTTGTCCTTCATGCAGACCATGAACTAAATGCTTCAACTTTTACAGCACGTGTATGTGTTGCAACATTGTCAGACGTTTATTCTGGCGTAACTGCAGCAATCGGAGCATTAAAAGGTCCTTTGCATGGTGGTGCTAACGAACGCGTTATGAAGATGTTGACTGAAATTGGGGAAGAAGAAAACGCTATCCCTTATATTAAAGAAAAGATAGAACAAAAAGAAAAAATCATGGGTATGGGTCATCGCGTATATCAAAATGGTGATCCGCGTGCAAAACATTTAAAACATATGTCCAAAGAATTAACTAAAATAACAGGACAATCAAAGTGGTATAATATGTCTGTTAAAATTGAAGATTATATCAAAGAAGAAAAAGGCTTACCAGCAAATGTAGATTTCTATTCTGCTTCTGTCTATCATAGTTTAGGAATAGATCACGATCTATTCACGCCACTGTTCGCAGTTAGTCGTGTTTCTGGTTGGTTGGCACATATCCTTGAACAGTACTCAAACAACCGTTTAATTCGTCCTCGAGCTGAGTACACTGGACCAAAGACTCATAGCTATGTTGAAATCGAAAATCGGTAAACAAATGTAAACTAGGTTCATAATTGATGGCCGGTTAAAAGCCGGCTATTACTGCGTTTATAATTTATCAGATAAGCCGAAGCTTTGACCCGTTATAAATATAATTGAAATATACGTGTTAATTAGTCGGCGCTTACACTTTGCATGTTTTATGATAAAATAACTGAGTATGACTATCACTAGGAGGTATTTTTTATGGCACAAGGAGAAAAAATTACAGTTGAAAATGGACAAATGAATGTTCCAGAACGTCCAATCATTCCATTTATTGAAGGAGACGGAATTGGTCCTGATATTTGGGCGGCGGCTAGCAAAGTAATTGAAGCTGCAGTTGATAAAGCATATAATGGCACAAAAGCAATTGAGTGGAAAGAAGTTTATGCTGGTCAAAAAGCATTTGATAAAACAGGTGAATGGTTACCTGCTGAAACACTTGATGTAATTCGCGACTATAAAATTGCAATCAAAGGACCGCTTACTACACCAATCGGTGGAGGTATTCGTTCACTAAACGTGGCATTACGCCAGGAATTAGATTTATTTACATGTTTACGTCCAGTTCGCTACTTTGAAGGAGTTCCATCACCTGTAAAACGCCCTGAAGATGTTGACATGGTAATTTTCCGCGAAAATACGGAGGATATTTATGCTGGTATCGAATGGCAGCAAGGTACGCCTGAAGTGAAGAAAGTTATTGAATTCCTACAAAATGAAATGGGTGTACATAATATCCGTTTTCCTGAAACATCTGGTATTGGTGTCAAGCCAGTTTCTGAAGAGGGGACTAAACGCCTCGTCCGCTCTAGTATTGAATATGCGATTAACGAAGGCCGCAAAAGTGTTACACTAGTCCACAAAGGTAACATTATGAAATTCACTGAAGGTGCTTTCAAAGCATGGGGATATGAGCTAGCTGAGGAAGAATTTGGTGATAAGGTATTCACATGGGCTGAATATGACCGTATCGTGGAAAAAGACGGGAAAGATGCTGCAAATAAAGCACAGGATGAAGCAATTAAATCAGGAAAGATCCTAGTTAAAGACTCAATTGCGGACATATTCTTACAACAAATCCTGACTCGCCCGAACGAGTTTGATGTAGTTGCAACAATGAATTTAAATGGAGATTATGTATCTGACGCTTTAGCAGCACAAGTTGGTGGAATTGGTATTGCACCTGGAGCAAACATTAACTTTGAAACAGGTCACGCTATATTTGAAGCAACACATGGTACTGCACCGAAATATGCCGGACTGGACAAGGTTAATCCATCTTCTGTTATTCTTTCAGCAGTTCTTATGCTTGAACACCTTGAGTGGAGAGAAGCTGCAGACCTAATTTCAAAAGCAATGGACAAAACAATTGCATCAAAAGTAGTTACCTACGACTTTGCTCGTTTAATGGACGGTGCTACTGAGGTTGGTTGTTCAGCATTTGGTCAAGAACTAATCAAAAATATGGACTAATAGTAAGGAAGGGGAATTACAATGGCTATTAAACGTAATAAGATTTCAGTGATTGGCTCTGGTTTTACTGGAGCTACTACAGCTCTTATGCTTGCGCAAAAAGAACTTGGTGACGTTGTATTAGTAGATATTCCAAATATGGAAGATCCCACAAAAGGTAAAGCATTAGACATGCTTGAAGCTAGTCCAATTCAAGGCTTTGACGCAAAGATTACTGGTACCTCAAACTATGAAGAGACAAAAGACTCTGACTTAGTTATTATCACAGCAGGTATTGCCCGTAAGCCAGGGATGAGCCGTGATGATCTAGTAAATACTAATGCTAAAATCATGAAATCTGTTGCTGGTGAAATTGCTAAATATGCACCAGAATCAATTATTGTTGTATTGTCAAATCCTGTGGATGCAATGACTTATACTGCATTTAAAGAATCTGGATTCCCTAAAGAACGTGTTATTGGACAGTCCGGTGTATTAGATACTGGCCGTTTCCGTACATTTGTAGCACAGGAACTTAACCTTTCAGTGAAAGACGTGACAGGATTTGTTCTTGGTGGGCATGGTGACGATATGGTTCCATTAATTCGTTATTCTTATGCTGGTGGTATTCCACTGGAAAAGCTTATTTCAAAAGAACGTTTAGACGCTATTGTAGAACGTACGCGTAAAGGTGGCGGCGAAATTGTTGGACTATTAGGTAATGGTAGCGCATATTACGCCCCTGCTGCATCACTAACCGTGATGGCTGAAGCAATTCTTAAAGATCAGCGTCGTGTGATTCCAGCAATTGCTTACCTTGAAGGTGAATATGGCTATTCTGATATCTATCTTGGTGTACCAACTATAATTGGTGGAAAAGGTATAGAAGATATTATCGAACTGGACTTAACAAATGATGAAAAAGCTGCTTTGGACAAATCAGCTGACTCTGTTAAAAAGGTATTGAGCATTCTAGGTTAGATTAGATAAACACCTCTCTTACACAATAGTGTGAGTGAGGTGTTTTTAATAGTTTAGCTTAACTTTAGATTTCAAAGGCTGTTGATTAATAGACATCTAAACAGTCACGTCCAGCTCCGAAGTCCAGGGCGTACTAGTGCCGCACATCAATCAATAGTTCGACATTATTCGAACGTCCCACAACTGACACTCCTTGTTTTTTCCTTTATCTCCTAAAGGATGTTCGACTAAAACCGCCACTTTGCGTGAGCACAGGCCAAACGGAAATAAACGGGCGCTTGCGCTTTTGTTCTAGATTTAGGATGGATTTTTTGTTATAATAGAAAACGCTTACATAATTGGGGGTGGGAATAGTGCTTGGGAAAAAAAGAAAGCTTGGAAAGAAGATAAACGAACTGCAGGTGGGGGAGTCTTATACAGCTGTACACAGTATTGAAGATAAGGATCTATTACTTTATTTAGGATTAACAAATGATGCTAATCCATTGTATATTCAACATGATTATGCATCACAGACACCTTATCAACAACCAATTGTTCCACCAATAATGCTTTTGGGAATAGTATCCTCCATTGTGTCCATGCATTTACCAGGACCAGGTAGTCACATTATTTCTCAGGAAATAACGTATCCGAAACCGGTTTTCCACAGTTCGGAAGTTACTTTCACGCTAGAAATAGCGGCAATTAATAACGATGATCACAACATTTTATTATCAGTTGAAGGCTATAATACGGAGGGGCAAACTGTTATGACAGGTAACTTAAAAGTATGTCCTGTTTATAAACCCAATTCTTTAACTGCAAATTCGTTGGAAAACTTTTTTTAACAGAAATTAACAGAAAAAATTATCACTAAACTGTGATAGTTTTTTTATTGTAAATATTTTTTTACAATACAATGTATTCCTTTCTTGTTCAGTTCCATGTAGTATATAAGGAGCAAAAGCTTTGGATATGGGGGGATACGATGAAACTAAAAATACTTATTGTTGATGATGAAATATCGATTGTAACATTGCTTAAGTATAATATGGAACAAGCAGGATATGAGACTGATGTTGCATATGATGGGCTTGAAGCAATTAAAAAAGCAAGAACGATTCACTTTGACCTTATTATATTAGATTTAATGCTACCAGAAATGGATGGTATGGAAGTATGCAAGTACCTTAGAGAAAATCGTATCGATACACCAATTTTGATGTTAACTGCAAAGGAAGAAGAATTAGATAAAATTCTTGGTCTAGAAATAGGGGCTGATGATTATCTAACAAAGCCATTCAGCCCAAAAGAGGTGGTTGCTAGAATAAAAGCAATCATAAGACGATCAGGTAAATCACAAAAAACAATGCATTCTTCTTACAAAATTGGAGATCTAATTATCTATCCGGAGAGATATGAAGCGGAGTTAAAGGGAGAGACAATAACCTTTACTCGCAAAGAATTTGAGCTTTTGCATTACTTAGCAAACCATCTAGGTAATGTTCTATCAAGAGATCAATTATTAAGTGCGGTTTGGAACTATGACTTTGCTGGTGATACTAGAATTGTTGATGTACATGTCAGTCATCTACGGGAAAAAATTGAACCAGATTCGAAGCATCCTAGTTATATCAAAACGATTCGTGGATTAGGTTATAAGATGGAGGAGCCGAAATAATGCGTTATATTTTTAAAAAACCACTTTTTCCGTATGTAATTGGAATTTTTGTATTGGTGTTACTAACTGGGTTGGTACTTAGCCAATTAACATCTGATTATATTATTTTATTTTCTGTATTGTTCGTTGAGTTTGTTGTCTTAATTATCATGTTACTTCATGTTTTTGATAGATATATGAAGCCTATTAAGAAAGTAACTAAAACCGTAAACGAACTAGTGAAAGGAAACTACCGCGCCCGTATACACCATAATTCAAGTGGTAGTGTTGGCGAACTTAGCAATAAAGTCAATATTTTAGCAAGGAATCTTAGTGAGTTAACAATACAAGAAGACATGCACGAGAAGCAATTAACTACTGTTATTGATAACACGGAAAGCGGTCTTGTTCTCATTGATGAAAAAGGATACATCCACCTTGTAAACCGTAAATTTGTTTCTATGTTTGGTAAAACACCAAAGGACTATAAAGGGTATCTATATTATGACGTTCTAGACAATGAAAAAATTCATAATTTGGTCCAACAAACTTTTTTATATGAAGAAAATGTTAAGGAATCATTTACGCAAATTATTGATTTTAACAAAAAGTATATCCAAATTGTTGGGGCGCCAATTTTTAATGAGAGGAGAATATTAAAAGGTGCAGTCCTGGTATTTTATGATATTACAGAATTAAAGAAGCTGGAATTGATGAGAAAAGACTTTGTCGCAAACGTTTCGCATGAATTGAAAACGCCTATAACCTCTATTAAGGGTTTTGCTGAAACACTTATCGAAAGTAAGGAGAACAATCCAGAGGTGTTAGACAAGTTTCATAAGATTATTTTTGATGAAAGTGAACGCTTGCAGTTGTTAATTCAAGACTTACTAACTTTATCTAACTTAGAAAAAAGTGAATTTGAATTGAAGGTTACGGAATTCGATTTAGTCAAGGTTGTAGATGAAGTAGTGGCAATAATTGGCCAACAAGCAAAAATGAAAAAACTTAATCTAACAGTAGATATTGAAAATAAACTCATGATAAAAGCCGATAAAGAACAGATTAAGCAAGTGTTGATTAATCTTCTTGCAAATGCTGTAAGTTATACACCTGAAAATGGCGAGATTAAGCTTGAGGTTAAAAAGACTGAGGAGTATATTCATGTCTCCATTAAGGACACTGGTATTGGCATCGAGAAGAACGCAATCCCAAGATTGTTTGAACGTTTTTACCGGGTTGATAAAGCACGCAGCCGCAATACTGGTGGTACTGGTTTAGGTCTTGCTATTGTGAAACATATCGTAGAAGTTCATGATGGTAAAATCAGTGTTGATAGTGAAATAAATAAAGGATCAACCTTTCATGTGTATATACCAACCAATTTAAGTTAAAAAAACAGATCACGTCTTAATATGATGTGATCTGTTTTTATTTAAGGCTATTTTCAAAAAGATTGTTGTTTTTGACATAAAATCTATAAACTGCGACGTAACTGCTATGTTTATTTTCCACCACTCTTTTTTAGATTGGTGCGGATCCAGCGCTTCGGAAAAACACTCGCTTTCCGTGGGGAACGCTTCAGCCTCCTTGCCCCGGCAAGGGGTATGCCGATGTTGTCCGCAAAGGACGGTCTTAGTCGGCCCTCATCATCTACCGCTCACTGCGGGGTCTTCAGACTGTTCCTTTCCCACTGGAGTCTCGCATTTATCCGCAGCTTAGATAGTTTTCTTCTCAAGGGTGAAGGAGTCCCAGTCAAACATAGGGGTCATGCGCACTTTTCTTAGTGAAGGCAGAATACGAAGACTCCTACGGGAACAGTGCGAGTCCGAAGACCCCGGAAGAAGCGTTCTTTGCTTCTGAGGAGACTGAGGCCGTGCCCGTGGAAAGCAAAGTATTCTGCCGGAACGGCGGCGTCAAAAGAACTTTCACTACGTCGCACTTTTCATCAACTGCGTGGGTTAAAGAACAACAACACTTACGAAAAGAGCCTTATTTAAAGCGTAATTTTAAAGTTATCTATATCGTTAGAGGATTTACTGCTTTTGCTTTATACTATAAGTATTACATAAGCTATTATTAGATGAGTCGGATTTGATTTATGATAGGGAGGCGCATTATGTCAAACAAACTAGTTTTAATTGATGGAAATAGTATTATTTATCGTGCATTTTTTGCTCTACCATTACTTAATAATGATAAGGGTGTATATACAAATGCGGTATACGGCTTTACAACGATGCTGCTAAGGATTTTAGAAGAAGAGAAGCCAACACATATGTTAGTTGCTTTTGATGCGGGGAAAACGACTTTTCGCCATAAGACATATAAAGAATACAAGGGAGGTCGTCAAAAGACACCATCAGAGCTATCTGAGCAATTTCCATTGCTTAAGGAGCTCCTCGATGCATTTGATATACAACATTACCAATTAGACCAATATGAAGCTGACGATATTATTGGGACGTTGTCCAAAAATGGAAATGATGATAATTGGGATGTCACAGTTATATCAGGAGACAAGGATTTACTTCAACTTGTGTCGGACAATGTTAAGGTAAATCTAACAAAAAAAGGTATTAGTGACGTAGAAGCTTACACACCTGAATTTTTAAAAGAGAAAATGGAAATAAACCCTGAACAAGTAATAGAACTAAAAGCACTAATGGGCGATACCTCTGATAATATTCCGGGAGTACCTGGTGTAGGTCAGAAAACCGCAACTAAGTTACTGAAACAATACAGTACGCTTGATGGTGTCTATGAAAATTTAGACGAAGTAAGTGGAAAGAAGTTAAAAGAAAATCTTACAAATCATAAAGATGATGCATATATGAGTAGACAACTTGTTACGATTAACACTGATTCACCGATTGAGATTAGTCTGAAAGATGTATCCTACAATGGGTACCAATCAAATAAGGTGAGTGCTATTTTTAAAGATTTAGGCTTTCTATCATTGTTAGGAAAGCTGGATGGTGTGGAGGAAGAGACAGCTGAATCTCAGGAGTCTATTGAGGACATAGAATTTGAAATAGTGGAAAACGTAACAAAGGATCTATTCACTGGAAAAGAAGCTTTAGTTGTAGAAATGCTTAAAGATAACTATCACCAGGCAAAAATCGAAGGCTTTGGCATAGCGAATGAAAACCACGCGTACTTTGTTCCAACAGAAGTCGCCTTACAATCTGAGGAATTCAAGGCGTGGGCAAATGACCCTTCTATGGAAAAATATCTATTTGATGGCAAAGGTTCGTTAGTAGCGCTGTTAAACCGCGATATTGATATCAAAGGTATTACTTTCGACATGCTTCTAGCATCTTACTTATTAAACCCAGCAGAAAATCATCATGATATTTCAGCAATTGGCCACAGATTTGGTCACAAAAATGTATTGTTTGATGAAGAAGTCTATGGTAAAGGTGCTAAGATTACAGTTCCTGAAGCGGACAAGTTTGCGGAACATTTAGCGCGAAAAGCCCAAGTACTTTACGATTTAAAACCTGAAATGGAATCTGATTTAAAAAATAACGAGCTATTTGAATTGTATCACGACCTTGAAATGCCTTTAGCACTCATACTGGGGGATGTTGAACACACTGGTGTAAAGGTTGATACAGAACGTCTGGAAAAAATGCGTGTGGAACTGCAGGAACGGTTAGATGAAATCGAATCAAGTGTCTATGAACTAGCTGGAGAAAAGTTCAATTTGAATTCACCAAAACAACTGGGGCCGATACTATTTGAAAAACTAAAACTTCCTGTTATAAAAAAAACGAAGACAGGCTATTCCACAGCGGCTGATGTATTGGAACAACTACAGGGTGAACATGAGATTATTCCTAAATTATTATTGTACCGCCAGCTGGGAAAACTGCAATCAACGTATATTGAAGGATTATTAAAAGTAGTCAATAAAGATACAAATAAAATTCATACACGTTATAATCAGGCTTTAGCACAAACTGGCAGACTTAGTTCAGTCGACCCTAATCTGCAGAACATACCTATTCGCCTGGAAGAAGGAAGAAAGATTAGACAGGCCTTTATACCTTCTGAAAAAGGCTGGATTATGTTTGCAGCAGATTATTCCCAGATTGAGCTTAGAGTTCTAGCGCACATTGCAAAAGATGAGAAATTGATTGAAGCTTTCCGTAATGACCTAGATATTCACACGCAAACTGCTATGGATGTATTTCATGTGGTAGCAGACGAAGTTACAGCAACGATGCGTAGACAAGCTAAAGCAGTCAACTTTGGGATTGTATATGGTATTAGTGATTTTGGACTATCGCAAAGTTTAGGTATTAGCCGTAAGGAAGCCAAAAAGTTTATTGAGCGTTACCTAGAAAGTTATCCAGGCGTTAAATCGTATATGGACTCCAGTATTCAGGAAGCTAAACATCAAGGTTTTGTCTCAACTCTGATGAATAGAAGACGGTATTTAGCAGAAATAAACAGTAGAAATTTTAATCTGCGCAGTTTTGCAGAACGAACCGCAATGAACACACCTATCCAAGGTAGTGCAGCAGATATTATCAAAAAAGCGATGATTGACTTATATAGGAGATTAAAGGACGAGAAGCTTCAGGCACGCATTCTCCTACAGGTTCATGATGAATTAATAGTAGAAGCTCCAATAGAAGAGTTGGATAAGCTAAAACTAATCGTACCTGAAATCATGGAAAATACAGTTCCTTTAGATGTACCATTAAAGGTTGATTATGCGTTTGGTGATAGTTGGTTCGAAGCTAAGTAAGAAGGAGTAATAACATGCCGGAATTACCAGAAGTAGAAACTGTAAAACTAACGTTAAAACGTCTTGTTCAAAATAAAACCATAAATCATGTAGAAGTTTTTTGGCCAAATATTATTAAGTTACCAGATGATGTTGAGGAATTTAAAGTAAGATTAAACCAACAAACCATCGTTGATATACACCGTAAAGGTAAATTTTTATTGTTCGAGTTAACCGATTATATGCTTGTTTCTCATCTTCGAATGGAAGGTAAATACAGTGTACATGACCATAGTGAACCAGTGAAAAAGCATACCCACGTCATTTTTATGTTTACAGATGGCAGTGAGCTGCGTTATAACGATGTTCGTAAATTTGGAACCATGCACATTATGCCTAAAGGTACTGAATTGAGTCAGAAGCCGTTAAATCAGTTGGGTCCAGACCCATTTGATGCAGCATTTACATTTGATTACTTTTATCAAAAGCTGCATAAGACTGATCGTGTTATTAAATCGGCATTACTTGATCAAACAATTGTAGCTGGTCTTGGGAATATCTACGTTGATGAAACACTGTTTAAAGCGAAGGTGAATCCATTAAAGAAATCGAACAAACTTACTAAAAAAGAAGTCAAGGCCATTCAGGAGCATGCAAAAACAATTCTTCAGCATGCAATTGAGCTTGGGGGAACAACGATACGATCCTATACAAATAGTAGTGGAGAGATGGGAATGTTTCAGCAAACATTGTATGTCTATGGACAAGAAAATAATCCGTGTAAAGATTGTGGTAAGCCTATAGTGAAAATGAAAATTGGTGGTCGTGGTACACATGTATGCATGAACTGTCAGAAGTAAGGGGTGTTTAGATGTCATTAATTATTGGACTAACCGGAAGTATAGCTAGCGGAAAGAGTACAGTGTCATCTATGTTTCGTGACTACCAGCTCCCTATTGTAGATGCGGATGAAATTTCCCGGGAAGTTGTCCGACCGGGTGAAAAAGCCTACGAACAGATAGTAGCAACATTTGGTGACGGAATTTTGCTGGCTGACCAAACGATTGATCGAAAGAAGTTGGGTGCGATTATTTTTCCTGACGAAGACAAGCGAAAGCAGTTAAATGCAATTGTACATCCAGCCGTCAGAGAAAAGATGCTGCAGCAAAGGGATAAATATGTAGCTAAGGGTGTAGATTGTGTCATACTTGATATCCCTTTATTATTTGAAAGTAAATTGACGCATTTGGTTGACAAGACTGTTGTAGTGTACGTAAACAAAGAAACACAACTTCAACGCTTGATGATACGGGATAACTCCTTAAAAGAAGAGGCTGAATCTCGTATTAATTCCCAACTCTCGATTGATGAGAAGGCTAAGAAGGCTGATTACGTAATTGACAATAATGGAACCAAAGAACAAACGTCTAAACAATTGAATGAACTATTACAGACATGGCAGATAATTTGAAAACAGATATGGGAGAAAACTCTTCCATATCTGTTTTTTATTTTGTATATTTAAAAGCACATTCTCATAATAATATGTTATACTATTTATTAATAAAGGCTAATAAGTATAACATATATATAGGAGGACTTTTTTATGAATAAAACAAGAGTTGCCATAAATGGGTTTGGTCGTATTGGACGCGTGGTTTTTCGTCAGGCAATTAAGGATAACCAATTGGATGTTATAGCTATAAATGCGAGATATTCACCAGAAACACTCGCACATTTAATTAAATATGATAGCGTTCATGGCATTTTTGACGGTGAAGTGAAAGCGGTTCAGGATACTATTGAAGTCAATGGTAAAATTGTTTTAATTGTTAATTCACGTGAGCCTCAAAATCTGCCTTGGAATGAGCACGATATAGATGTTGTAATCGAAGCTACTGGTAAATTTAACAGTAGAGAGGGTGCTGGATTACATTTACAAGCAGGAGCAAAAAAGGTTGTTATTTCAGCGCCGGGTAAGAATGTAGATAATACAATCGTTATGGGTGTAAACCATGGTACGTATGATCCTGAAAAAGACCATGTTATATCAAATGCTTCTTGTACAACAAATTGTTTAGCACCTGTTGTAAAGGTTCTTGATGATAACTTTAAGATTATTAATGGACTTATGACAACCGTGCACGCATTTACTAATGATCAAAATAATTTAGATAATCCACATAAAGATCTGCGTCGTGCCAGAGGATGTACACAGTCCATTATTCCAACATCTACAGGTGCTGCGAAAGCATTGGGACTTGTTTTACCACATTTAAACGGAAAACTTCATGGCATGTCATTACGTGTTCCAACACCAAATGTGTCATTAGTTGATCTTGTAGTGGATGTGGAAGATTCTGTTACTGCTGAAGATGTTAATCAGGCATTCAAACTAGCTAGTGATAGGGATTTAAATGGAATTGTAAAGTATAGTGATGAACCATTAGTATCCATTGATTATACTACAACAGAGTATTCAGCAATTATTGACGGACTTTCAACTATGGTAATAGGAGATAATAAAATTAAAGTTTTGGCATGGTATGATAACGAGTGGGGCTACTCAAAACGGGTGGTTGACTTAACAAAATATGTTGGAAATTATTTAAACCAGGCACAAGTGAAAATTTCTTAAATGAAATTTGGTGTTTTTGCTCTAATCATCAATCTAGCAATATAGTTACCTTAGAAGGAAATTAAGTTGTCCTTCTAAGGTGATTTTTTGTAATTAGATGCTGACTTAATCTGGCTTATCTTTCCAAAAAACATATTGCAAAAAAAATATATACGGTTTATACTTTTTTGTGTACTTCTAAAATAAACTACAATTAACCTGCTTAAAGGGTTGGGACCTCTTTGGACTAACTTTCCCCCGTGGTTGGTGAAAGTAACTAACAAATGTACTTTACAATATGTTTTAAGGGGGAAATTCAATGGATACAATGGGAAGACATGTTATTGCAGAATTATGGGATTGCAATATAGATAAATTAAATGATATGGGGTTAATTGAACGAACATTTGTGGATGCAGCACTAAAGGCTGGTGCAGAAGTTCGCGAGGTAGCCTTTCACAAATTTGCACCTCATGGTGTTAGTGGGGTAGTTATAATCTCGGAATCTCACTTGACAATCCATAGCTTCCCAGAGCATGGTTATGCAAGTATAGATGTCTATACATGTGGAGATGTGATTGATCCTAATGTTGCGGCTGAGTATATCGCGACTGCATTAGAATCCAAGTCCTATGAAAAAGTAGAAGTACCACGTGGGATGGGACCTATAAAAGTAAATCAATTTCAAGCATTATAACGAAATAGCCGAAATGAAAAGTTGATTAGACTTATTCTTATATCGACCATCGATAAGAATATGCTAATCAACTTTTTTTAATTAGTTAAATCATAAAAAACATGTTAAAATATAATGTAGATTAAACAAAATTAAACTTATATTATTGAAGTAATAAATAAAATTATACTGAAGTTAGTCGAAAATCAGCATAAAATAATGTGATGAGGTGTCTAGATGTCAATCAAACAAACACTTATGAAATATTTTGGGAATCATGCCGAAACAAGGGACAAGCATTGGGATGCATCTCTTCAAACACATTATTATAAAACTACCAAAGATAAAGCTTTACTGAAATTAGAAGAATTATATACAAACAAACAGAACTATTCTATACAAGCTATTTCAAAAGAACATGGTGAAATCAGCATGTATTATAAAAAGACATTTATAATCATAACGGTTATTTCTGTCAGACCGTATAATACTGCGATTGATTTCTCTGTAACTACCGAAACTATCCTGCCTTTTGATTTTGGCAACAGTACTAGACGGATTGAACAACTGTATCAACAAATAAATAAAGAATTGCCATATATCAAAACGACAAACTAGATTTAACAGAAACGGGGTGGGGCGAAATGCGATGTTCCAATTGTGATAATAAGAGTACAAAGGTTCTTGACTCACGGCCGATTGAAGAAGGTAGGTCAATCAGACGCAGGCGGGAATGTGAACAATGTGGGTTTCGCTTTACCACGTTTGAACGAATTGAGACTGTTCCTTTAATCGTTGTTAAAAAGGAAGGAGCTCGACAGGAATTTAGCAGGGAAAAGTTGGTAAGAGGCTTAATTAAATCCTGTGAAAAAAGACCTGTACCGATAGAAAAAATAGAATCGATAGCATTAGAGGTAGAAAAGGAGTTACGGGATACTGGGGCTTCAGAAGTAGAAAGTAAAGAAATAGGTGAAATGGTTATGGATCGCCTAGCGAAGGTCGATGAAGTTGCATATGTTCGTTTCGCTTCCGTTTACCGACAGTTCAAGGATATAAGTGTCTTTTTGGATGAACTGAAGGATTTGATTAAAACAGATAAAAGCCATTAGTAAGGGGGTATAAAGGTTATGAACATTATTGGAAAAGTCCTACCGGTGGATGGATATTATATTTTGCAAAAGAAGAGTTTACCAGTAGACTTTGAAAAGGCAATGACCCATTTATATCAACCACTAATTGGAATTGAATCAGTTTCCCTGTTCATGACATTACTACATGAGGCTGATATACAGGATGAAAACATTCCTCAAACGCATCATACTTTAATGAATTATTTAAACTTGCCTCTTGATGAAATATATCGAGCCAGACTTAAACTAGAAGGTATTGGATTGATGAGAACCTATCATCGGCTAGTAAACGAACAGTCAGTTTATACGTATGAATTAAAAGCCCCTTTTTCTCCACGTGAATTCTTCAGAGATGAAATGTTGGCACAATTGCTCTATTATCATATTGGCGAAGAAAAGTTTGATCATTTGAAACAAAAGTATTATAAGAGACAAACAAATCACCCTGGGGATAATGTTACAGTTTCTTTCAATGACGTGTTTCAGACATTTACACCTTATGGACAAGTTATGAACGACGTCGATTCCACAGAGACAACGCCTACAGAAGATTCGGTGGATTTTACCTGGATTAAAATAATGCTTGAGCAGCGAATGATACCTGTTAAAAATATTTTGACTCCAGATAACAAACAACTTATTTTACAGATGATGAAGCTATATGAATTACAGTCACATGAAATTGAAAAAGGCATGTTATGGGCGTTGACTGATGAAAACACGTTGCACACCGATGAATTTAAAAATGCGTGTCATGATTTGTTTAAATCCAAATACAATACTACCACTGTTAAACTGACAGAGAAGGAAAAGCCAAAGGAAAAACCAAAGTCCGTACCCGAAACGCAGGAGGAACAATTAATCCAACACTTGGAAACTATTTCTCCAAAACAACTACTAGAAGACCTATCTAGTGGTAACCATGCTTCAGATCAGGATATGCGGGTGATACGTGAAGTAATGACCTCACAAGGGTTACCTTCTCCTGTTATGAACGTATTGATTCATTTCGTTTTACTTCAATCGAATATGAAACTATCGAAAGCTTATTTAGAGAAGATTGCTAGTCATTGGTCGAGGGCTAATCTAAAAACAGCTAAGGAAGCAATGGGTTTTGCTAAAAAGGAGAAAAATAGATACCAGAAAACCGCACCAACATTTTCTAGACAAACGTATAATAAGAGTTATTCTAATGAAGTTGTTCCAGATTGGTTTAAGGATCGAAACAAGGATAAAAAGAAAAATACAGCTAAAAATAATGATAAAGATAAGTCCATGGAAAGAGAAAAAATGGAAGCAATTTTAAAAAAGTATTCAGCAGAGTAACAAAAATAATCATTGCCAAGGATGATTGCTATGAAACCAGTCCAATCTACATTAAAAAAATGGATGAACGAAAATAAGAATTTTAAAGATAACTATAATAAAATCAAAAACGAAATTCTGATGGATCCAGAGATAAAAGAATTTCTTTTATTACATCCTGAATTAACACAGAGGGAGATTAATAAGAATTTAATTAAGTTATATGAGTACAAAACGCAATCAAAACAATGTGATAAGTGCAAGTCATTTGGTAGTTGTGTCAATATGCTAAAGGGATATTCACCTATCCTCAAAACAGATAATAATGAAATTCATATGCAATATGAAAAGTGTCATAATCATGTAGCACATGAAAAACAGAAACAACAACAGGATTTAATCCAAAGTTTATATATGCCAAAGGAAATACTAAATGCATCAATGAAAATAATTGAAAGTGATGACGAAAGACTTGAAGCAATTGATGCAATAGACAACTTTCTGGTTAAAGTTCACTCATCTGGCCTACCATCTAAAGGAATATATTTTTATGGCCCATTTGGTGTTGGGAAAACGTTTTTCCTGGGAGCTATTGCAAACGAACTGAGAAAGATTAATATTTCCTCAATGATCATTTATATGCCCGAGTTTGTAAGAGAAATAAAAGCTTCTCTTAAAGACGATTCTATAAATGAAAAAATCGAGTATTTTAAAAAAGCTGAAGTTTTAATGATTGATGACATTGGTGCGGAATCACAATCTGCCTGGTTTCGTGATGAAATTCTCGGCTCGATATTACAGTATCGTATGATGGAAGGACTTCCTGTCTTTTTTACCTCTAACTATAATTTGGATCAACTAGAAGATCAATTAGCCAAAACAAATCGTGGAGCTATTGAAACAGTAAAAGCAGGACGTATTACTGAGCGTATAAAACAGGTTAGTAATGAAGTACGAATAGCCGGTGAAAACAGAAGAAACAGGTAAAGGTAAAAAACTATCATTTTAATTTTAAAAGGTAGTTTTTTTCTTTATACATTTTTTCCTTATTCTTTCCATATAATGTATCAGCTTGGTTTTGTGAGGGTGAGATGTATTGCTGGATATTTATATGGAATCAGACAAGGAAGTAATCAGTTTTTGTGAGGCATTGTTTCAAATTAACAAGAAGATTGAGTTACACTGGAAAACACATGATGAATGGGGGAATCATTTACAGATTGAGATAAAGGATGTCGATAATTCATCACTTGATTCAATCGCAGGGGCATTAGTTGATGTATTTATGTTTCATCGTCTCTCAGATATGATAAGGTCTGTCATACAGGATGAATTCTACTACACCAATCAAGATGAAATTGACAAAATTTTAGATCTGACCCATTGGATTATAACCGGGGGTGATGATGAAAATATCGACCTAACAGAAACGCAAGACCCAGGTTTATTTTTGGAATCATTATTTAATTCTATGGTAAAAAATGCATGCACGGTTCATTACGATTCATTGGTTAAGTTTCGTATCAAACCTTTCAAGGAACTCATCAAATGTTTTACTGGACTAGCTATTGATGAGTTAAAGAGAGAAGAAGACCATCTTTCTTTTATTAATGCACTTAGGGAATATATTGCGAAGAAGGAAGCAGTTATACCTACAGTTTATATGCTTCAAGAGGATCCATTCGTATTTTTCCATTCAAATGGAAAACGTTTTACAAACATGGAATTACACATGATTATGCAGAAAGAACCATTGTATATAGTGGGGCTCGATAGTAACGAAAAAAACCTATCCCCTCTAATAGCAATGGCGCCTGAGAACATATTGATTTATGGGGAAAATCCAGATGAGCCAAAAACGTTAACTATAATTAATGTTTTTCAAGAGCGAGTTGAGTTTAAGCCAATGATTGATTTTCCATTTCCTCAGTACTTAAAAAACTATGAATGATACTTGCAAATGTATCATAGAGAGGCTATAATACAATTTATATATATTTAAATTGATATTTGGTTATGATAAGGACAAGATTGTTTGATAATTATACAGACTAGAGATGGAAGGACACGGCTGAAAGCTTCCTTGTGTATAACAAATGATTACCACCTTTGAACTCTACTATTGAATAACTAGTAAGTAGTAGCGTATATTCTGCGTTAAAGATAATGAAGCCGTGATTAAGTTTTCGCGGGAATCAGGGTGGAACCACGTGACCAACGCTCGTCCCTTTGCAATTAGTGCAGAGGGATGGGCGTTTTTTGCAGTTAAGAAAGTATAAATCCTTTCTTACTGCATAAGCGCAACTAAGTCGCCATAAAGGCTTGGCGATAAGCCAAGTTTTCTAAAATTTGAACTCGATTTAACAGAATAAAGAACATAAGAAGGAGTGTTATAAAATGGAAAACATCAGAATTATATTTCCAGATGGAGCTAGCAAGGAATTCCCAAATGGAACAACTGGAGAAGAAATAGCATTCTCTATATCACCTGGATTAAAGAAACAGGCTTTGGCAATAAAGTTAGATGATCAATTGGTTGACCTTCGTCGAGGGTTAAAATTTGGTGGGAAAATTGAAATTATCACCTATAAAAGTCCAGAAGGGTTAGATGTTGTCCGTCATTCAACTGCACATTTAATGGCTCAGGCTATTAAGCGGTTATACAAAAATGTAAAGTTTGGTGTTGGTCCAGTAATTGAAGAAGGATTTTACTATGACATGGATATGGAAGAATCTATCACACCTGAGGACCTTCCTAAAATAGAAAAAGAAATGCAACGAATTGTTGACGAAAATTTAGAAATTGAGCGAGTAGAGGTTTCTAGAGAAGAAGCAAAACAAATGTTTAAAGATATTGGAGATGAATTGAAGCTAGAGTTAATTGATGCGATTCCAGAAAAGGAACAAGTAACAATTTACAAACAAGGTGAATTTTTTGATCTTTGTAGAGGAGTTCATGTACCATCTACAAGTAAAATTAAGGCATTTAAACTATTAAGTATATCCGGGGCCTACTGGCGTGGTGATAGCAATAACCAACAGCTGCAGCGCATTTATGGTACAGCTTTTGAAAAAAAGGGACAAGTTGATGATTATTTGCAACTTTTGGAAGAACGCAAGGAACGTGATCATCGTAAGCTTGGAAAGGAATTAGAAATATTCACAGTATCTCAGAAGGTTGGACAAGGTTTACCTTTATGGTTACCTAAGGGAGCTACAATTCGACGTAACATTGAAAGATACATTGTTGATCTAGAAGAACGTTTAGGGTATAGCCATGTATATACTCCTGTGTTAGGAAGTGTTGAGCTTTATAAAACGAGTGGACATTGGGATCACTATAAAGAGGACATGTTCCCAACTATGGAAATGGACAATGAAGACCTTGTTTTACGTCCAATGAACTGCCCACATCATATGATGGTATATAAGCATCAACTTTATAGCTACCGCAATTTACCAGTGCGGATAGCTGAACTAGGGACAATGCATCGTCATGAGATGAGTGGTGCGTTAGCAGGATTGCAACGCGTTCGTGCGATGACATTGAATGATGCACATATCTTTGCCCGTCCAGACCAATTAAAAGAGGAATTTATTAGGGTGGTAGAGCTCGTACAAAAAGTATATGAAGATTTTGGAATTGATGAGTACTATTTCCGTTTATCTTATCGTGACCCTGAAGATAAAGAAAAATATGTTGACAACGATGAGATGTGGGATAAGGCACAGGCCATGTTAAAAGAAACAATGGAGGACATGGAGCTTGATTATGTAGAAGCTATAGGTGAAGCGGCATTTTATGGCCCTAAACTGGACGTACAGGTTAAAACTGCATTAGGTAAAGATGAAACGTTATCTACTGTTCAGTTGGATTTCCACTTACCAGATCGCTTTGACTTAACATACATTGGCGAAGATGGAAAAGAACACCGTCCAGTAGTTATCCATCGAGGTGTTGTGTCAACGATGGAACGTTTTGTAGCATTCCTTTTAGAAGAGTATAAAGGAGCTTTCCCAACTTGGCTATCTCCTGTACAGGTTAAGGTTATCCCTGTCTCGCCTGGCGTTCATTTAGATTATGCTAATGATGTAGTTGATAAATTGAGACTGCAGGGTATCCGCGTTGAAGTAGACGAACGTGATGAAAAAATTGGGTACAAAATTCGTGAAGCGCAAACACAAAAAATTCCTTTTGGATTAGTTGTAGGTGACAATGAGATAAAAGAAGGTGCAGTAAATGTACGAAGATATGGGGAAAAGAATTCCGAGACAATCAGTTATCTGGATTTCGAGAATTTAGTTACAGAAGAAATAAAGAATAAAACATTAAGAAAATAGGTTGTCACACTAAGGTAAACTTTACCTACTATGCTGCATATGGTATGGTAGATAAAGTAATGCATAATTTTGATGCTTTTACACTAGATTTATTTGACTAAGCCTGGATTAAATGGTATAGTTTAAAAGTTGAATAAAATTAAATGATCTGAGACAAGTAGAGGCACCCGCTTCTCACCTGTTCAACGCAAATTAGCAGTTGACTGGTTCTAACTTCTTTAAATAGATAATTAAAGTTGTGTGGGTGCATATCATGCACCTGCATTTTTTGTGCTTTAATTAAGTTGATAAATTTAATGTTTAAAGTATAAGGGAAACGAAGCATCTGTCATCATTATTCAGTAAGCTACGTTTTTCGAATGCACTTGTCAATGATGGATCAGGAATTACTTTATACTAATTTGGAGGTGGCTGGCTATTAGCAAAGATATGAATGTCAATGAAAAAATTCGTGCGAGAGAAGTACGTCTAATCGATTCAAACGGTGATCAACTGGGAGTTAAGACTCGTCAGGAAGCATTAGAAATTGCCCAAACTAGAAACTTAGATTTAGTTGCAGTTGCTCCTAATGCAAAACCACCTGTTTGTCGAATTATGGATTATGGAAAACATCGTTATGAGCAACAAAAGAAAGACAAAGAAGCACGCAAAAAGCAGAAAATCATTAATGTGAAAGAAGTTCGATTCACACCTGGAATTGGCGAACATGATTTTATGACCAAGTTAAAGAACGCCAGAAAGTTCCTTGAAAATGGTGATAAGGTTAAAGCAGCAGTACGTTTTCGTGGTCGTGCTATCACACACAAAGAGCTTGGACAAGAAGTATTGGACAGATTATCCGCGGAATGTAAGGACATTGCAACGATTGAATCAAGACCGAAAATGGAAGGTCGTAATATGTTCATAATGCTTGCACCCATAGCGGAAAAATAATTCTTATATGTTTACAAGGAGGAACTCTACATGCCTAAAATGAAAACCCATAAAGGTTCTCAAAAACGTTTTAAAAGAACGGGATCTGGAAAATTAAAACGTTCACATGCATACACAAGTCATATGTTTGCAAATAAATCGCAAAAACAAAAGCGTAAGTTACGTAAATCTACACTGGTATCAGCAGGAGATTACAAGCGCATCAAAGCAATGCTTCCAAAGTAAGCAATTATATGCTACTAAACTAACAGGATATACAATGATATAGATTTGTATTAGGAGGGTATTAATATGCCACGTGTAAAAGGTGGAACAGTTACGCGCGCTCGTCGTAAACGCGTACTAAAACTTGCAAAAGGTTATTATGGTTCAAAACGCACGCTATTTAAAACAGCAAAACAACAAGTAATAAAGTCAGGTCAATATGCTTATCGTGACCGTAGACAGAAAAAACGTGATTTCCGTAAACTTTGGATTACACGTATTAACGCAGCAGCTCGCATTCACGATATTTCGTACAGCAAATTGATGCACGGATTAAAAGTTGCTGGTATTGAAGTAAATCGTAAAATGTTGTCTGATTTAGCGATTAATGACGAAAAAGCTTTCAGCCAACTTGCAGAAAAAGCAAAATCAGCAATTAAGTAAAGAAAAGCGAAGGCGACTGGTCAGCGACGTACAAATAGATAGGACTGTGAAAAGTACGTGGAACTATACGTACGTTCATCAGGACTACCTATTTGCTAGTCGCTAGGAGCCGCAGCTAGACAAAGAAAAGCGGAGGCGACTGGTCAGAAGCTGACGCATAAGCAAGGAACCGAAGAACGCAAAGGTTTAAGCGTTCAGAGAGTTAATTGTTTATGACGGTAGCTTCTAGGAGCCACCGCTAGACAAGAAAAGCAGAGCGGGCTTGCTTAGCGGTGAAATGCGTAAGTAAGGGACCGTAGAGCACACGATCTAAGTGCTCGGAGTGTCAATTGCTTACGTCACGAACCGCTAGCCCGCGCAGCTAGACAAGAAAAGCAGAGCGGGCTTACTCAGCGGTGAAATGCGTAAGTAAGGGACCGTAGAGCACACGATCTAAGTGCTCGGAGTGTCAATTGCTTACGTCACGAACCGCTAGCCCGCGTAGCTAGACAAAAAGCATATAAGTAATTCAAATGACCAAATTCCGTTCCAAGGAATTTGGTCATTTTTATACTTACATTTTTGATTCTGCATTAAATAGAAACAAAAAGGATATCTGCATTGATGTAGTTTGGTTGCTAGAAAGGAAGGTAAGTTCACATGAACTTTGAAACAACATTATTTTGGTTTTTTATAGTCTTAAATATAATTGCTTTTATCATAATGGGGATCGACAAAAAAAAGGCAATAAAACAAAAGTGGCGAATACCTGAAAAAACAATTTGGACAGTGGCTATTTTGGGTGGATCAATAGGAGCTATTGTGGGTATGCGATTTTTTAGACATAAGACCAAACATCGTATGTTCTCAATTGGACTACCACTAGTTTTAATACTACAGATTGTCTCTTTCTTTTACTTTTTTGAATTATTTTAATAGCTCTTTTCACTAGTTTTGTAGCTTTTCAATCTTGGCAGGTGGGCATGCATGGCATCCCTTCAGTAATAGTGATTTCCACTTCAGCAGTCACTTTCCGCTGAAGTAATGACAGCTTCCTATAAAGTCGGATACCAAGGTTGTAAAAGCTTTTCTCTGCTCTGTGTCATAAAGGCTCGTCTTATGTCATATACATGTACAAAGTGGTTTTAAACATGCTGCAGACAATCAACAATGAAAAAGGCAGAGGAGGCATGGTATGGAACTATTTGGTAGTTATCTAATGGCGGTCGTTGAAACTGGAGGAATATTTGCACCGCTATTATTTATAGGCTTTCACTTGCTAAGGCCATTGTTTTTTCTTCCAGTAGTATTTATTTGTATTTCTGGGGGGATATTATTTGGTGCTATAGCGGGAACATTGTATTCCGTGATTGGTATAACATTATCAAGTATCGGTTTCTACGGAATAATTAGGTGGATGCCAAATACGTTTAAGAAGTTAGTTTCCATCAAAAGAAAACTAATCGGGGATCGTTCAGAGTTCACCACTTCGCAAATTGCTATACTTCGTCTTATACCATTTATACACTTTCATTTATTGTCACTTTGCCTATTTGAAGTTACACAAGGATTTAAAGACTACACTAAGTCTTCACTGTTAACAAACATACCTTTAGCACTGGTGTACACGTCAATAGGTAAGTGGATTTCCAATTTATCCCCTCTTTACATTGTTGTATTACTTCTTTCATTATTACCGCTTATTTATATTTTAAGAAGAAAAGAAGTGATAATTAAGTGGAATGAGTTTTTTCCTATACGAACATAGTCATTCCAGGTCTAGGAATTCAATTAGTTTGAATTCCTCTTTCTTGGTGGTAAAGAAAGTATAGAAACTTTCTTTTTGCACAAGTGCAACTAAGGCTTTCACCATAAGCTAAGTTTTCTAATGCATTTATATAATAAATAGTCGTCGGAATTAATCGATTTGGGTTAGGACAAGCTTATTAACAGGGTGCTTCCATTCAATTTTGGAATACGGATACCTGATCAATATTTCTTTTTCCAGAAAGTAAAGATCGTCCCGGGTGAAACCCCTAAGTTCCATTGGTTCATGAACGAACACGTGGATATCCATTACTTCAAAGGCATGTTCTGTTGTACCAAGATATTTTTCACCTTCAAAAGAGCAGCCTTTGTAGACGAACTGCAGATTTTTTTTGCTATTACTTGGTTCGTCTAAAAAATAAAAGTCATTATTCGCTTTTGCAATTGTTAACTTTCGTTTAGGATTTTGGTAATATTGATAAAATGTGTAGACGAGTAGAATAATTGCAATCAGTATTAAGATCCGAAATAAAATAATAATCATAATTCAAACGTCTCCTCGAAAGTTTATTACTCTTTTATACGTTAAAGCACTGAAACAGGTTTCACAATTTGAAAGATTTTCATGATACAATCATAATAAATATGAAATGAGGGATAGTAAATGGACTGGAAAAAACTGTTTTCCATGCAAAAACAACTCGATAGTCATATCGAGGAAAAACACAAATTGGATAAAAATGATCTTTTTGAATCAAAATACCTTGCATTGCTTGTTGAACTGGGAGAACTTGCAAACGAAACAAGATGTTTTAAATTCTGGAGTCAAAAGGGGCCAAGTGATCAGTCCATCATCCTAGAAGAATACGTTGATGGTCTTCATTTTATTTTATCGTTAGGTATTAACAAAGGTTATGAATACAAATCAGATGGTGATTATTCGTCCAGCAGATCTGCCACAGATCAGTTTAATAAATTGTTTAGTCATTGTGTATTATTTCATGAGAATCCAACACATTCAAACTATACGGCCCTGTTTTATAATTTTTTGGTGTTAGGAGATATTCTTGGTTTTAATGAAAATTCAATTGTGGAAGCTTATGAATTGAAAAATGAAAAAAATTATGTAAGGCAAGAACAGGGTTACTAGTATAACCGGTAAATGATTTGTTATTTTGCTAATTCAAGTTATAATTAATGTGCAGTATATAAGGAGGAAGCATACATATGCCAAAATTGGACGAAACACTAACAATGTTTAAAGACTTAACAGACGCAAAAGGTATTCCGGGCAATGAAAAAGAAGCAAGAGATGTAATGGAGAGGTATATCAAGCCATTTGCAGACGAAGTTTTCACGGATAATCTAGGTAGTTTAATTGCTAAGAAATCCGGAGATGAAAATGGACCAAAAATCATGGTCGCAGGTCATCTTGATGAAATAGGTTTTATGATTACACGAATTGATGATAAGGGCTTTGTTTATTTTCAAACAGTTGGTGGCTGGTGGAGTCAGGTAATGCTTGCTCAACGCGTAACCATTATGACTAGTAAGGGTGACGTCACAGGTATTATTGGATCACAACCACCACATATCCTTTCGCCTGAGGCTCGTAAAAAGCCTGTAGATATTAAAGATATGTTTATCGACATTGGAGCATCAAGCAAAGAGGAAGTATTAGAGTTTGGTGTAAAGCCTGGCGATTCAGTCGTACCATATTTTGAATTTACCCAAATGGAAAATGAAAAGATGCTTTTAGCAAAAGCATGGGATAACCGTATCGGTTGTGCAATTGCTATCGAGGTATTAAAACAACTTAAAGATGTAGATCACCCGAACGTAGTATACGGTGTCGGAACTGTTCAGGAGGAAGTTGGTTTGCGAGGTGCGAAGACTTCTGCAAACACGATTAAACCTGACATTGGTTTCGCAGTTGATGTAGGAATTGCCGGTGATATGCCTGGCGTATCTGATAAAGATGCTGACAGTAAACTTGGCGAGGGACCGCAAATTATTTTATATGACGCTTCAATGGTATCGCATAAAGGTGTTCGTGACTTTATTATTGATACTGCAGATGAACATAGTATTCCATACCAGTATGCTTCAATTGCTGGTGGCGGAACTGATTCAGGTTCAATTCATCTAACAGCTAATGGAGTGCCATCTTTATCTATTACAATTGCAACACGCTATATTCATTCTCATGCAGCAATCCTGCACAGAGATGACTTTGACAATGCAGTTAAATTAATTGTTGAGGCAATTAAGAAATTAGACCGTAATAAGGTGAAGGAAATATTTCTTGCATAGGAAACAAAAAGATCAGTAGCAGAAAACTGCCGCTGATCTTTTTTTACGCTATGTAACTGTTCATTACTTTCTTCACATAGTTTTGCGTTTCATTAAAGGGAGGGATGCCTTGGTGTTTATCAACATTACCTGGTCCGGCATTATAAGCTGCTAAAGCCAATTCTATGTTTCCGTTATAACGATTCAACATTTGGCTTAGATACTTTGTCCCACCTTCAATATTTTGGGAAGGGTCTAATGGATTACCAACACCAAGCCCACGTGCAGTACCTGGCATTAACTGCATAAGACCAAGTGCACCTGCACTGCTTTTAGCATTTGCCTGATAGTTTGACTCAGCCGCGATAACTGAATGAATAAGTTTTTCATCTATTCCATATTTACTTGCTTTTTGTGTTATTAATGCATCAAATTGTGATGGTGACGCCGTTTTTCCCTCAACATTAATTGGATTGTATGCAGACATTGATGGATGCTTAATCACATTATTATATATAGTATTCGATTGCTGTTTTATTTCAGCCTGATTTATTCTATCTTGTAAAAGCTGTTTAAAAGCTAAATCAATTAAAGGAGAATTATAAGACATCGAATCACTAGATGGCGATGACATGATTGACATAGCTTGGTACTTAATAAGATTCTGCAGGTTTTTTAGTTCCATTCTCTTCCTCCTTGATAGCTTGTATTTAGTTTAGCTTTAAGCCATCCTATTTGCAATAGATTTTTCACAATAGTTGGGGGTTGGTTCCAGCTTCAATAAGTACATTCTTGTAAAAACTATCGTTTCCTATACATAACACGCGATTACAGGAAGAAATAATTTCGTCCATATCGTGGGAGGTCAGAAGAATCATGGTACCCTTTTCTGCTGCAACTTTTTGTAAATAGGAGCGGATTTCTTTTTTTGATTTCAAATCGATGCCTACTGTTGGTTCATCTAATAATAGAATTTCTGGATTGTGTATTAGGCTGATAGCTAAGTTTAATTTACGTTTCATTCCGCCAGACAATTGATTAACTGGTTCTTTCCATTTAGTCAAGTTCATATCCAGGCATATTTGACGAAGTTCCTCTGTTGTCTTTTTTACGGGGCAAAGTTTTTCAAAAAAAAGCATGTTTTCTTCCACAGTGAATTCATCCCAAACTGCAATCTCCTGTGGAACATAACCAATCTTTTTTCTTATATTTTTAATGTTTTTATTAAATGATTTCCCGTGTAAGGATAAGGTTCCTTCCGTTTGCGGTAATAGTGTTGCTATTGTTTTAAGTAATGTAGATTTACCTGCTCCATTTTCGCCGACCAGGCCAACAATCTCACCAGTATCAATTGAAAAGGATATAGAATTTAATATTAGATTTTTCCCGTAGGTTTGGGATAGAGATGTAATCTTAAGCATAATAACGTTCCTTTCTTACAATCCAAATGATAAACGTGATTAGTAAAAATCCAGGCCAAAAATTAATGAATTCACTGGATACTATAGGGGTAGTGGGATTAATTGTTGAAAGTAATGGCCACCTCAAAAGAAGCCCATTCATTGGTAGGATTGCCCCACTACTTATCATACAGAAAAGGACAATCGCAAAAGAACTCACATAGTATTTATAACTGTTTTTAAATAAAAGTGCTAATAGAAATGCACCAAGTATTAGAATAAACCGGTAATAGATGACACCGATAATTATTTGTGAATCTAATTGTACATATTGCAGTAACTCAAAGACATACATTGCGACTGAATCCATAATGGTAAGCAGTATACTATAAAAGATTAAATTCCTCGTTAAGTAACCTTTTAAACTAATGGTCGTGAATGCAAACCGCAAAGTTACTTTAGAGTGATTTTCCTTCACAACCCAATCGAAAATGAGTAAGGTAGAAAGCATACTAAAAATGCTCCACAAAGCCAGCGTGTTCCATATAGAGATATTCTCTACTGTCTGTGAATTCCCTCCGTTAAAGGAAAAAGTTGTTTGTAATAAGCTTTCTTCTTCCTGGATTTCTTTACTTTTTTCTATGACTTGTTTCCAAGTCCATTCTGATTCCATTTGATAACTTTCCGTTAGTTCTCTGATTATGTAAGCCGCTTTCGATCTCCCGGTTTCCTGCTGAACGTAGGAAAGAATCATCTCCTTAACAGGTGTGTAGGCTAAGGACTGATTTGTTCTGTAACTAGTGATAATATGACTTCTATTTCCTGCTCGTATTTGGCTGGCGAAATCATTGTGTATTACAAAAACACTATCAAGCTGATGCTTTCTTAATTGATATAAAGCTTCTTTCTCACTTAGCTGCTGTACATTAACGAAGGTGGTTGTTGCTATTTCATTAAGTAGTTCAATTGTCGGTTCATTTGAATTCTCAATAACTATACCAATAGGAATCCTACTGTCATCCTGAACATTACTGAGTACAGTTGATATTGCCAGGGTAACAATTAAAGGTAATAATAACCAAAACAGTAAGCTAAACCAATGCTTTTTCAAATGTAATAAACGGGTTTCAACTACATTTTTCATAATGAAATACGCTCCTTCCATGAGGAGATTCCGAAAAGTAACAAGCTGCCAATTATTAGATAAATAATTAATGGAATGTAGTCCACATAGATACCATTGTTTAATAGCAGTTCAAGTAACCATTTAAATGCTTGGTAACTGAAGCTATATGGTAAAAGTTCTTGTAAATACATAGGGTAATAGATCGTTGGTATAATTGCACCGCTTAACAGCAAGAGAGTTACAGTATAAAAAGAGTGAATAAATAATCGAATTTTTGGGCCTGTCACCGAAACTTCAATAATAGCTAACCCGATTAAGAAGAGAAAACTGTAAATTAACAAAAACAGATAGACTTTTACATAGTCATTAAAATAAAGTGAGATATCAAAAAGTCTTATGAATCCATAAAAAATGAATATAGTAAAGATAATAGATATGATCCATGATACAACTATTTTAGCTAGTAGTTGCTGCATTTCGGTTACATTAAATAACTTCATACGTTTCTTTAAGCCGGATTCTTCTGTTCTTGTTAGAGTAGAATAAAAAGCCAGTAGCCAAATTGTGAGGATAATAAATAATGCCCCAAGACCATAGTATTGAACGGGAGAGGTAGTGACATTATTCTTAAGCAGCTCTTCGTCAATAATTTTGTCTTTTCCAAGTGTATAGAAAACAAAGTCAGTAAATTGTTGGAAGATAAAGTCATTACGGACACCATCATCCATTTCTAATTGCTTCGCGTAATAATTTATTGTCAGTATATTAGCCTGGGCTGTTTTTATATGACGGGTGACGCTATCAATAAGTTCCTTAACCAAGTAGCTTTCAACGCGTTTGTCAGGATTTCCTATTATCTTTAATGTAACAGAGGACCCATTATAAAGGCTGTTCGTAAAATTATCGGGTAAAACGATGTATGCACTTAACTGGTTGTTAGTTAGGGCTTGTTTAGCCTTTGAAGATGACATATTTTCTATTTCAATAAAACTACTTAGTTGCGAGGATTGCTCGATAAGTTCAACTATCATGGCGGTCTCTTTTGACTGATCGTGCGTAATTAACCCAACGTGTATAGCCTCACCCTCATCAGGAATAAAAAAGGAGGTAAGGATGTAAGCAGATAAACCAACAATAATAATGGGGAATAGAAAAAGCAGAGGAAGTGATGGCCACTTCCTCTGTAATTGTTTCAGATTACTTTTTATAAATAGAAATACGTGATGAAAAAAAAGCATTTAAATTCACCTTTTCTTAGAATCCACCTGAGCCCATAATTCCCATTACCCATTGTTGGAATTTTGGGGTAACCTCCGTTTGGAAGTACTGCATAATTTCATCTGCAGTCATACTGCCAATGTCTTTAACATTTTGGCCACTCGGAATAGTAACTTCTTTTATAAGTCTTGCATCTTTTGAAAGCTGAAGACTTAACATGTCTTTTGGCATTTCCGGTGCTTGAATTGTTAAAGAGTGTTCAGAGCTCATCTCATTTTTATTGTACATTGCATTGCCTGACCAGCTCAAACTACCCTGATCTTGTTCAGTGTTTAGAGTGAATATACGTTCAAATTCTCGCTTGCCATCAGTAAGTGTTGAATTTCCATCGTAACCAACTTCCAATCCATCCGCTACAAGTTTAATAGAATCATTTGCCTCGTTATTTTTCCATGATAGGTCTCCGGTTAAAGCTAAAGTAGACGCATTTTGATTTTCTTTAACACTAAATGTGTAGTCAAATGTCTGATCTGTTTCACTAATAAATTGTTTACCACTAACGTTGAAAGTCACTATCTCACCATTTGAAGGACCAACTGAGAAAACAAGTTCACGCTGGATAATTGAGTCATCGGTAACCCAAATAGTAGATTTTAGTCCATCTGGTATTTGGATAGTTTTAAGTTGTTCGATACCATGATCTAACGTTGTTTCAAACTCATTTATCATTTCATCAATATCACTTTCAACTGAAGGTGTTAAACTTGAAGTTGACATTCCTGCACCAAAGGATCGTAATGCTACCTGCTCTTTGATTATTTCTTTCAATCTTTGGTCACTTTTCATTTTTTCCAAAGTAGTTGATAAAATTTTCTTTAATTGTTTTTCGGTTAAATGAAAAACGATTTTTTCAGCGTTGAAAGAAGTTGAGTTAACTTCAACGGTTTCCTCAGAAGCCTGGAATGATTCATCTGGTAAACTATCATAAATCATTTCCAAATATTCTTCTTTCAAATACTCTTGATCAGACTCAGATAGACTTGACCGATTAAAAAAAGTATCATAATCAATCTTTTCTTTACCTGTATACATTTGTGGGTCTAATTCTTTTAACAGCTGACCGATGTCTCCTTCTTTCATTTGCAGTAATTCCTTTAGGAAAGGCAATTCAACTAATAATTTTTCAGAAGTAAGATAAAAACTTAATCCATCAATTGTAATCCCACCAAAAGCACCACTTATTTCAGTTGCCATTTTTTTGTTCTTAAAATCAGTGGCATTCTTTAAGGTTAAAGTTGAATTATTTATAATTTGTGATGGTCCAAACAGTGTAACGTTTGCTGAAGGATCATTATATGTAGCAGAAAGTTCATAGGTTGATTCTGTTGGATTTTCCTGTACCTTTTCCTGCCAATTTAACTCTGGTTCAAAGCGATTATTGAATTGTTCGCTGATCGCTTCAATGCTACTTTTCTCTGCCAGGAAATATTTCTGTTTATCGGAAAAATTTAGTAGAACAAAAGCAGCAACGCTTCCGCCAACAATTAATAGTGCAGTAACAACAAAAATTATGATACCTTTTTTTCTGTTGTTACCTAATAAAGATCTTTCCATATCAAAACCTCTTCCTATCCTTTAGTAATTGTATCTATTAAAACGAGGTACAATCTATACATTTATTGTACCTTGCAATTGAGAATAGTCAATATGTTCTACAGTAAGTGACAAAAGATATAATTATCCTTTGAGTAACTGCCAATGATTAGGAGATTTAAATATCAGCGCAAAAAAAAGTTCGGTTTTTTTACACCGAACTTTTTTTGGCAGTAAAGAAAGTAAAAAAACTTTCTTTCTGCATAAGTGCAACTAAGGATATCGCCATAAGTCCTGACGATAAGCCTAGTTTTATCTTTCCTTATTTACAATTATCTTGTAGGCACACATGTCTGCCTATTAACGAACAGTTCCTTATGCTTTACTCTTAACGCCTTGTTCTAATGCATCAATCATTTCTTTTTTCTCGGTTTCATCCGATTCTTGCCAAATTAGCTCGAAAAGTACACCGAGCCCTGGCAACATCTTTTCTTCACCGTTTTGAATGGCATCGACTATTGTTGCTTCCAGCTGTTGTTGATCATTTGTTGCGATATTTGACAATATTGCCTTTCGAAGATTTAAATCCATCCTAAATCACTCCTTGTTAGATAATGATAACTGAATATAGTTTGACCTACATTGTTCGAAATATGTATGATAGGAACATAAAGTAATGAGGATGCGATTTGATGATAACGTCAGTGCAAAATTCTCAAGTGAAAACTTGGGCGAAATTGAAAATGAAAAAGTTTCGAGTGAAAACTGATCTCTTTTTAATTGAAGGGGAACATTTAGTAGCTGAAGTCCATGATAGCGACTGGAGGATAGAGGAACTTATAATCCAAGATGGTACGCCTATTCCTACCTTTGCGGATCAATACACCACTACTATCGTAACTGCAAATGTTTTTCAACATATAGCCGACACTAAAACACCCCAAGGAATTGCAGCTATAGTAAGTATGAGGGAAGTGGAATGGGTAGATGTCAAAAATGCTTTACTAATTGACTCTATACAAGATCCTGGGAACTTAGGAACTATGATTCGAACGGCAGATGCAGTTGGCTTTGACGCTGTTGTTATTGGTGACAATTCTGTAGATATGTACAATGAAAAAGTAATTAGGTCCACTCAAGGTTCATTATTTCATATTGCGGTTTTTCAGGAAAATTTAGACACAAAAATACCTGCTTTACAAAAAGAAGGTTTTGTTGTTTGGGCAACATCACTTGAAAATGCAAAGCCGTACAAAGATGTTCAGGTTACAAGCAAAACAGCTTTACTTGTTGGTAACGAAGGGAATGGTGTTGCACAATCCTTAATTGATCTTTCAGACTGCAGTGTCAAGATACCAATTAATGGAAAAGCTGAATCATTAAACGTTAGTGTTGCTGCAGGGATTCTTATGTACCACATTAACGGATAATACTTGCAACAAGTTTGGTAATTAATTATAATTAAAACAAATTTACAATAACAAGCATTGAAAGAGCATAGTAGCGAATCATAATAAATAGTTTAGGAAGGGAATGCCCTGGATTGAAAGCATTTCCACTATTTCTTCGTTATCTTATTCACTCTGGAGCTGGCACTTAGACCTTGCTAACCAAGTAAAGGTGTCCCGGATTAATTCCGTTATCAAGTTCAAGTTGGACAACGAAGCGATAGCAGTATGTTGTCAACAAGGGTGGTACCGCGAAATAACAACCTCGTCCCTTTATGGATGGGGTTTTTTGTATGCAAAAAAGGAGGAAGCAAGCTATGAAAGAGGAACTGGAAACACTTCAGCAAGAAGCTTTAGCTAAAGTTAAACAAACTGAAAAATTAAAAGCCCTGCAAGAAATTCGTGTTGCTTATTTAGGTAAAAAAGGTTCACTTACAGGTGTACTCAGAGGAATGGGTAAATTATCAAAAGAAGAGCGACCTGTAGTAGGTGAAATTGCCAACCGCGTGCGTGAAACGATCACATCCGCATTAGATGATAAAAGTGCTGAATTAAACGAGCAGGAACTTGAAGAACAGCTTGCTAATGAGTCAATTGATGTAACTTTGCCAGGTCGTAGTGTCCAAGTTGGTGGACCTCATTTATTAACTTCTATTGTCGAGGAAATAGAAGATTTATTTGTTGGACTGGGATTTGAAATTAAGGAAGGTCCAGAGGTAGAGACTGATTACTTTAACTTCGAGGCACTAAATCTGCCAAAAAATCATCCAGCCCGTGATATGCAGGATTCATTCTACTTAACAAATGAACTGTTGTTACGTACACACACTTCGCCTGTTCAGGCAAGAACAATGCAATCTCTTGAAGGTAGTGAACCTGTGAAGATGATCTGTCCTGGTAAAGTTTATCGACGGGATACAGACGATGCAACGCATTCTCATCAGTTTACCCAAATTGAAGGGCTGTATGTTGATAAAAATGTGCGTATGAGTGATCTGAAAGGAATCCTGGACGTATTTGCTAAAAAGATGTTTGGGGATGAAAGAGAAATCCGATTACGTCCCAGCTTTTTCCCATTTACCGAACCCTCGGTTGAAATGGACATTTCATGTAAAGTTTGTGGAGGTAAAGGCTGTTCGGTTTGTAAACAAACTGGTTGGATTGAAATTTTAGGGGCTGGTATGGTACATCCGAAAGTACTGGAAATGGCAGGATATGACTCATCTGTATATTCAGGGTTTGCATTTGGTATGGGACCTGAACGAATCGCGATGCTGAAGTACGGTATTGACGATATTCGCCAATTCTACACTAACGACAAACGATTCTTAAAACAATATCATCAAGCATAAGGAGGGAGATTGCAATGTTAGTATCACTAAACTGGTTAAAAAATTACATTGATATTTCGGACATTTCACCAGAAGACTTAGCTGAAAAAATCACTAAGTCAGGTATTGAAGTAGAAGGAATTGAATATGTTGCAGAAAAAAGCGAGAATGTTGTTGTCGGTTACGTAAAGGAATGTGAGCAACATCCAAATGCAGACAAGTTAAACCTTTGTCAGGTGGATGTTGGGGATGAAGTACTGCAGATTATTTGTGGAGCTCCTAATATTCAACAAGGGCAAAAGGTTGCTGTGGCGAAACCTAAGGCAGTTCTACCTGGGAACTTTAAAATAAAAAAGGTTAAATTACGTGGTGTTGAATCAAACGGAATGATTTGTTCTTTACAGGAGCTTGGAATTGCTGAAAAGTATGTTCCAAAGGATGTAGCGGATGGTATTTTTGTGTTTCCAAATGACGTAGAGATTGGTAAAGATGTAACGTCACTACTGAATTTAGATGATGCAATTCTTGAATTGGGATTAACTCCAAATAGAGCAGATTGTTTAAGTATGCTTGGTGTAGTGTACGAGGTTGGGGCTATCCTTGACAAACCAATAAACTTACCAGATGAAAGTTATTCAACTATTGATGAGACCGCTGGTGATTTCATTTCCGTCACTGTTGACAACAAAGACTTAGCACCTTATTATGGTGCGTTTATGATAAAAAATATAACAGTTAAACCTTCCCCATTATGGATGCGTAACTACTTAATGGCTTCTGGAATTCGACCTATCAACAATGTCGTGGATATAACAAACTATGTGTTACTTGAATATGGTCAACCATTACATGCATTTGATTATGACCGATTAAATTCCAAGGAAATTGCAGTTAGACTAGCAAATGAAAACGAAAAAATTGTAACCCTGGATCATCAGGAACGAAGCTTGACTGTTAATGATTTAGTAATTACAAACGGAAAAGAACCAATTGCTGTCGCTGGGGTTATGGGCGGAGCAAATACAGAGGTTCAAGACGATACAACTACTATTCTGTTGGAAGCGGCACTTTTTAATTCAACATCCGTTAGAAAAACAGTGAAAGAAACAGGTCTTCGCAGTGAGGCAAGTACACGATATGAAAAAGGTGTAGACCCAAATCGCGTAAACCGTGCTGGCATGCGTGCATGTCAACTGCTTGCGAAATATGCCAATGGGGATATTCTTAATCAACCTGTCGAAGTTAACGATTTAGATACTGCAGAAAAAGAGGTAACAATCAACACTGATGAAATTAATAAAAGGCTAGGAACTGAAATTAGCAAAGAAGAGATTGCCAACATAATAAGAAAACTTCGCTTTTCATATAGTGAGGAAGGCAGTCAGTTCATCGTGTCGATTCCGACTAGACGCGGAGACATAACAATTTTCGAAGATATGCTTGAAGAAGTAGCACGAATATATGGGTACGATAACCTACCATTCACCCTACCAGCTGGCTCTGGTCAAGCAGGAGCATTATCCAGGCGTCAACAGTTAAAGCGTGATATCAAAGGGTTTTTACAAAGTGCTGGATTAATGGAGACGATTACTTACTCGTTAACAAATGAAGAGTATGTAAGCACTTTTGTCAGCCCTGAAATTTCAGAACAAAATGCTGTGCCTGTCAAACTAGCCATGCCAATGAGCGAAGATCACAGTCATTTAAGGCTTAGTGGTGTACCAGAATTACTTCAAACTGTTGCATACAACAATGCTAGAAATCAAACTGATCTTGCGTATTACGAATTAGGTTCAGTTTTTATTTCACAAGAGTCAACATTGCAAAATCAGCCATATGAACAGCTACGTTTATCAGGGGCTGTCTCAGGAGTCTGGCATGAAAATCAGTGGCAGCAAGAAAAAAAGATTGTTGATTTTTATGTGGTAAAAGGGATCGTAGAGGGACTGTTCAGTTATTTGAACATCACTGTTTCTTTCGAACAAACTAAATTAACTGATATGCACCCAGGACGATGTGCAACTTTATCAATTGAAGGTCAGGTTATCGGTTATATTGGGCAGGTTCATCCACGTATAGAAAAAAAGATGGATTTGAATGAGACATATGTTTTTGATATTAATCTAGATACTGTTCTTGAAAACTATGCCCATGTTCCGAGTTACAAACAACAATCCAAGTATCCGTCAGTTGTCAGAGATATTGCATTTGTAATGGATGAGAATGTAAATGCCGGCGATGTTAAATCGCTAATAGAAGAAATTGGTCACCCACTAGTTAAAAAAGTTCATATCTTTGATGTGTACCAAGGCGAGCATTTACCAGATGGTGAAAAATCGATCGCGTATAGTTTACTCTTTCAAGAGGATACACGTACATTAAAGGATGATGAAGTGGAAGAAAAATATCAAGCTATTACAGCGGCTGTTAAAGAACGGTTTCATGCATATGTAAGGTCTTAGTAATGAAAAGGCAGGCAGCCAAACACGGTTACCTGCCTTTTCATTAAATTAAAACTTTGCAATTGTTAGAGATATGCTTCTGCCTTTTTAGTATTAACAAAATGTGTTTTGGCACAGGAATCTAAGACTTTGTGTCCTTTTTCTTTTATGATTTTAGCGATAGCCTTGTCAACATGTTGAGAGGCACCTTTTGGAATGGTTATACCTATCTCTTTGGACAGTTTATCCATCTCTTTTAAAAAGCTAGTACGTGCAATAATTGAGGCTGCAGCAACAGCAATTGAATGACTTTCGGCTTTGGTAATAAAGTAGGTCCTTGGTGCGCTTTTCTCATTTTCACCACCAATGTATTTGTTATATAGACCTGGTTCGCAAAATTGGTCAATTACGATGCCCTCATATGAATCATGACCAACGTTTTTGATAACATTACCGATTGCATGGTGGTGCAACATTGCTTTCATCTTTCCCTGCGACCAGCCTCTAGTTTTTAAGGTGTTATATTTGGGGTTACGAAGAACAAGCAAAGAATAGGTGATATCTAAATCTACAATTTCTTTAGACAAGCGTCTAATAGTTGTATCCGTGAGATTTTTAGAGTCCTGTACACCTATTTCTTTTAACTTAGCTATTTGTTCCTGCTTAACATAAACACTAGCAACTGTAACTGGTCCAAAATAATCTCCGGTCCCTGCTTCGTCAGACCCTATATGCGACATGGTAAAGATAGTGCTGGGTGGAGCAAAGTTATGTTTCGGCTTTTTCGCAGCAGTATTGGTTTTGTTTGCACTTCCTATTACTTCATCTACCCACTTAATTGATTCAAATTCCACTGATTTACCTTGAAACATTACTTTTCCTGAGCGGTACGCAGTGATTACTGCATTCGACGTTTTTGCTCGAAATACAGCACCCTGAGGTATATCGATGATCGAATCCTTATAAAAGTTCTTCATTTTATTTATTTTTTCTTTTGAAAATACATGAATTTCTTGTGGCAAAACGAACACTCCTATCAGTTTCATACTCAGACTATAGCAGAATTAGATGAATAAAGGAAAGATGATTTTTGTCGAATACTTTCCCAAAGTGATATCTTCATGTTAATATAAAGTGTACAATTTTTAAAATAGGGGGGCAGTCGTGTGACCCAAAATGATAAAACTAGAACAACAGTTGAAATTCATAACAAATCATACACAATAGTAGGTCGTGAAGATGCACATCATGTGCGTTTGGTGGCAAGTCTTGTGGACCAAAAAATGAGCGAAATAAAACAGGGTAATACAACACTTGAAACTACTAAGCTTGCAGTGTTAACGGCTGTTAATACAATGAATGATTATTTAAAACTAAAAGAAGATTATGCGAAATTATTAGGATCAATGAGAAAGAAAGAGGATTAATACATATGGTTGATATTATTTTAATAGTTCTTTTAATATTTGGTTTTTTTGTCGGTTTAAAACGTGGTTTCATATTGCAATTATTCCATTTAATTGGATTTATTGCAGCTTTTATCGTTGCAGTTTTATATTATGATCAATTATCTGCAAGGTTAGCATTGTGGATACCTTATCCAGAATTACCTGACGCCAGCTCGTGGGCAGCTTTTTTAGAAAACCTTCCACTTGAGGCTGCTTTCTATAATGCGATTTCCTTTGCAATTATATTCTTCGCAGTAAAAGTTGTCCTGCAGATCATTGCATCAATGCTGGATTTTGTTGCAGAGTTGCCTGTTCTTCATTCTGTGAATAAACTACTTGGAGGACTACTTGGATTTATTGAGATATATTTGATTGTCTTTATAGTTCTGTACATACTCGTTTTGACACCATTACCAAATGTACAGTCGTGGGTAAATAGTTCGGGTGTCGCAATGTTCATTATAGAACATACACCATTGTTTTCTGAGAAAATAAAGGATCTATGGTTTACACAAATTGAAGGTTTAATACGTTCATAAAGAAAATCAATAAGTGGCTGATTCTTAATAGGTGGAAATACAATTGTGAGAAATGTACAATAGTATAAACCTACCGTAGAATCAGTCTTTTTTAGCAGAAAGGAAGGTGTAAAACTTTCCTTCTTTGCACAAGTGAAACTAAGGCTACCACCACAGGGCAAGTTTCCTAATACTAAGTTTACTAAAGATTGCAGTTATAAATAATTATTTTAGGCTCTTTTCGTAAATTTTGTTGCTTTTAATCTTCGCAGTTGATGCAAATTGCGACGAAGTGAAAATTCTTTTGACGCCGCCGTTCCGGCAGAATACTTCGCTTTCCACGGGCACGGCCTCAGTCTCCTCAGAAGCAAAGAACGCTTCTTCCGGGGTCTTCGGACTCGCGCTGTTCCCGTAGGAGTCTTCGTATTCTGCCTTCACTAATAAAAGCGCATGACCCCTGACTGGGACTCCTTCACCCTTGAGAAGAAAGCTATCTAAGCTGCGGAAAAATGCGAGACTCCTCGAAAATGAAAAGCCCATTTTTTTCGTGCGATGTCTTGCTAGAAGCTTTCCTTATCCTGTGGGAAAGGAACAGTCTGAAGACCCCGCAGTGAGCGGTAGATAACGCGTGCCGACTAAGACCGTCCTTTGCGGACAACATCGGCATACCCCTTGCCGGGGCAAGGAGGCTGAAGCGTTCCCCACGGAAAGCGAGTGTTTTTCCGCAGCGCTTGATCAGCACCAATCTAATAAAAGGTGTTAGAAAGTCCATCCAGCTGTTAAGTCGCAGTCTATATATATGTGTTAAAAACAACAATCTTTTAGAAAACAGCCTTAATTTATAAACAATTATAAGAAGGTGTAAAAAATGAATGTTAACAAGAAGGATATTATCAAGTTATTGGAAAAAATAGCCATTTATTTAGAGCTAAAGGGTGAAAATTCATTCAAAATCTCTGCATACCGTAGAGCGTCGCTAGCACTTGAGCAAGATGACAGGTCATTATCAGAGATTGAGGATTTTACAAAAATAAAAGGAATTGGAAAAGGAACCAGTGCTGTTATAGAGAAATACATACTTGACGGAGAGTCAGATACATTAAGACAACTGGAACAAGAAGTGCCACAAGGGTTAGTTCCGCTACTGAACTTACCAGGTCTGGGTGGTAAGAAATTGGCAAAATTATACCAGGAGCTTGGCGTTACTGATGCTATTTCATTACAAAGAGTATGTGAATCCGGAAAGGTGGAGAAACTTGCTGGATTCGGAAAAAAAACCGCAGAAAAAATTTTACAGGCGTTGGAGCATGCAGGTAGTCGACCGGAACGTTTACCAATAGCTATGATCATCCCAGTTGCGGAAAGAATAGAAGCATTTTTATCAACTATTGAAGAAATTCATACGTTCTCGCGAGCAGGCAGTTTAAGACGCATGCGGGAAACTGTAAAAGACATCGACTTTATTATTTCCTCTGCTCAACCAGCTGTGGTTCGTGATGCGTTACTTCAAATGGATACTATAAAAGAAGTGATTGCTAAAGGTGATACAAAAGTATCTGTTACATTAGACGATGTGTATGATATTAATGTTGATTTCAGAATTGTGGACCCTAAGGAATTCACTACAACGTTACATCACTTCACAGGTTCAAAAGAACATAATGTTGCTATGCGTCAATTGGCAAAATCTCGTGATGAGAAAATTAACGAATACGGGATTACACGAATTGAAAGTGATGAAATTATCACGTTTGAAAATGAAACACAGTTTTTTAATCATTTTGGACTTCCTTATATACCTCCTGAAGTAAGAGAAAATCAAGGAGAAATTGAAACTTTTACAAAGAACATTAACTTACTTGAGCATACGGATATACGTGGTGATCTTCATATGCACACAACCTGGAGTGATGGTGGACAATCGTTAGAAGAAATGGTTAATGAGGCTAGGAAAATTGGTTATGAATATATAGCGATTACTGACCATTCCAAATTTTTACGTGTCGCAAATGGATTAGATGAAACAAAACTTCGAAAACAACGTGTTGAAATAGAAAGAATAAATGATAAATACAGTGATATCCATGTTTTTGCAGGTGTAGAAATGGATATTTTACCGGACGGTACGCTTGACTTTGATAATGAATTTTTAAAGGAAATGGATTTTGTTATAGGTGCGATTCATTCTAGCTTTAACCAAACTGAGGAAAAAATAATGAAACGCTTGGAGAACGCTATGGAAAACCCATATGTAACTTTTATAGCGCATCCTACAGGTAGAGTGATTGGCAGAAGATCAGGTTATCCTGTTGACATGAATAAATTATTTCAACTTGCCAAAGAGACCAATACAGCTTTGGAGATTAATGCAAATCCTAATCGTTTAGACATCTCTGCTGAGTGGGCTAGGAAAGCTCAGGAAAACGACGTAATGGTTGTTGTAAATACAGATGCACATAGCTTTCAAATGCTGGATGATATGAAACATGGGGTGGGTATTGCACGAAAGGGTTGGATTGAGAAGAGCAATGTCTTAAACACGTGGTCCAAAGAAAAACTGATACAGTTTATGCAACAAAAAAGGTAATTGCCGACGAAAAAGGAGTAAGTAATAATGAATGAACGAATATTTCGTGTTCTGGAATTTAATAAAATAGTTGACCAACTTTCCTCTCACGCTGCATCAAGTCTAGGTAAAAATCAAGCTCTCCAGTTAAAGCCACTAACCGATCTTGACAGTGTGTTAGAGATTCAAAAAGAAACGGATGAAGCAGCTCAGATACTTCGGCTGAATCTAGCAGTTCCATTAGGTGGAATATTTGATATCCGTGCTAGTATTAAACGAAGTGTTATAGGCGGTATGTTAAGCACAGAGGAATGCCTGGATATTGGCAATACTATCTATGGAGGAAGACAAGTTAAAAGCTTTGTTAATAAGTTGGAAGAGGAACTACCCATACTAGTAAGTTTAGTTGAGCGAATAGAGCCGCTAAGAGATTTGGAACAACATATAAAAAGTAGTATTGACGATCATGGAAATGTAATGGATAGTGCATCCGTAAAACTGAAAAGTATTCGATCTTCGATAAGAACTTATGAAAGCAGAGTACGCGATCGACTAGATGGCTACACCAGATCGAAAAGCGCTATGTTATCTGATCCAATTGTAACAATTCGTAATGATCGTTACGTGCTGCCTGTTAAGCAGGAGTATCGTGGATCAATTGGGGGCATAGTTCATGATCAGTCGGCTTCTGGTGCCACATTGTTTATGGAACCGAAAAGCGTAGTAGATTTAAACAACCAACTACAGGAGGCATTTATAAAAGAAAAGCATGAAATTGAACGGATATTAAGAGAACTAACGAGTCACATTGCAGCTGAAGAGCTCTTTTTAACTGAGAACGTTGAAGTATTAGGAAAAATAGACTTTATGTTTGCCAGGGCTAAGCTAGGACAGTCAATGAAAGCTTCGATGCCTAAAATGAATGATAAAGGGATAATAAAAATGCAACAGGGGAGACACCCCTTGATTCCTATCGATGATGTTGTTGCTAACGACATTGAAATCGGGGAGGATTATAATTCCATCGTGATAACGGGTCCTAACACAGGAGGGAAAACTGTTACCTTGAAAATGGTTGGCCTCTGTACACTAATGGCTCAATCAGGATTACAGGTTCCTGCACTTGATGGTTGTGAAATGGCAGTTTTCGAAAACGTATTTGCAGATATTGGTGACGAGCAATCGATTGAACAAAACCTAAGTACATTTTCGTCTCATATGACAAACATTGTTGAGATAATGAAAAATGTTAACTATAAGGCATTGGTTCTGTTTGATGAGTTAGGTGCAGGTACTGACCCGCAGGAAGGCGCAGCACTAGCAATGTCGCTCCTCGACGAAGTTATTGATAGGGGGGCGCGTGTAATAGCTACCACCCACTACCCTGAGCTCAAAGCATATGGATATAATCGGGAGAATGTGGTTAATGCGTCTGTTGAATTTGACGTGGAATCATTAAGACCTACCTATCGTCTATTACTGGGTGTTCCAGGGCGGAGTAATGCTTTTGAAATCTCAAAACGTTTAGGGTTAAGTGAGTCAATAATTGATAGTGCCAAAGGACATATTGGAGTTGATTCAAAAAGCGTTGAAAAAATGATTGCATCGCTTGAAAAATCACAACGCGACTCTGAAAAGGATTATGAAGCAGCACATCAAACAATGCTTGAGACAGAACAGTTAAAGCGTGATTTAGAGAAGCAATGGAAGGAATTTGAGGATAAAAGGGAACGATTATACAAAAAAGCTGAAGATAAAGCCAATAAGGCCTTGCAAGAAGCAAGAGAAGAAGCAGAACTGGTAATTGATGAAATTAGGAAAATGAAGACTAATGCAAATTTAAAAGAACATGAGTGGATTGAAGCAAAAAAAATGTTAGAAGATGCAAGACCAAAATTGTCCACAAAGCGTGATGTGGATAAAGCGGAACCTTCAAACAGCACAAAAGATCTGAAGGTCGGTGATACGATTAAGTTATTAACCCTTAACCAACAAGGAAGTGTGCTTGAAAAGGTTGGTAACCAGGAGTATTTGGTTCAGGTTGGAATAATGAAAGTAAAAGTGAAAAGGAAAGACATCCTGTTTATTAGTGATAAAAAGGAGTTTACGGAAAAACATATAACAACAGTGAAAGGTTCCGGTTTTCATGTTAAATCTGAACTGGATTTGCGCGGTGAAAGGTTTGAAGATGCTTCGTTACAACTGGAGAAGTATATCGACGATGTGATTCTTGCTGGATATCAGAAGGTGTCAATCATACACGGTAAAGGGACAGGCGCATTACGAAAAGGAGTTCAGGAAATGGCAAATCGTCATCCGAGAATTGCCAGCACGCGACCTGGTGTGAGTGGTGAAGGTGGAAGTGGTGTAACTGTAATAGAGCTGAAGTAAATAGAAGCTATAGGAGATGGTGCTACTGATGGAGAACTTTTGGGAAATTGCTTATGTTGAAATCGCCGCAAGATACAGTGTTGTTATTTTATGTACTGTAGTGTTTTTAGCAATATTCGAATTGGTAACATCTTACAAGAACTGGGATGAGATAAAAAAAGGGAATTTTGCTGTTGCAATGGCCACAGGTGGTAAGCTGTTTGGAATAGCAACTATTTTCCGGTATTCAATTGAACACAACGACACGATACTACAGAGTATTGGCTGGGGAATATATGGTTTTATCCTATTGTTATTAAGTTACTTCATCTTTGAATTTTTAACTCCAAAAATAAAAATTGATAAAGAAATCGGAAACGGAAACTATGCTGTTGGTTTTATTTCCATGTTAATCTCGGTTGGTATGTCATTTGTAATTGGAGCAAGTATTGGTTAGGGGCGAAAATTAATGGAAACATTAGCAAAGGTTTTGATTGTAGTAGCAATAATATTTGCTATAGTGGGGATTTTCTATTTGGTATAAAAAAGAGCTTTCGCTACTGACAAAGTAGCGGGAGTATTTTTTTAGGTTCTTTTTATAAATTGATTTCAAGACCCCGACGGTCGATATTTCTGGATAACGGCTGATTCCAAGGACGCGACTTTTATCAGCATCTATAGGAACTTAAAGACAAATAAAACTTACAACACCATTTTTAGTCAGACAACGAAATAGATGATAATAAAGAGTCTTAATTTTGTTTTTTTAAAAAAACTTCAAATAAAGTTTCAAAAAATACAAATTAATCGGTATAATGAATATACATAGATAAAAAGGAGGAGAAATAAAATGGAAGAACGTATTTGGCATAATCATTATCCAACAGAAATACCTAAAAGTATTACGTATGATACGAAGCCACTTAATCAGTTTTTAGCAGAAAATGCAGAGCGTTACAAAGAAAAGAAAGCGCTTCACTTTTTAGGTAAGGATATGACTTATGGAGAGCTGTATAAAGAGGCGAAACAACTGGCTTGTTACTTTCAGGCCTTAGGTTTAGAAAAAGGAGATCGTGTAGCGATTATGTTACCTAACTGCCCACAAGCGGTAATTGGTTACTATGCAACACTTATGGCGGGTGGAACTGTTGTACAAACAAACCCACTTTATATGGAAAGAGAGCTTGAATATCAACTAATTGATTCTGGGGCAACGTTCATTATTTGTTTGGATATTTTGCTGCCACGAGTAACGAATGTTAGAGGGAATACCTCAATCAAGCATACCATTGTAACTGGGATCAAAGATTACCTGCCTTTCCCTAAAAATCTTATTTATCCTTTCATTCAAAAAAAGCAGTACAATATGGTAGTTAAAGTTGAACAAACAGAAGACACCCATGTATGGAAAGAAATAATAGAACATGCTTCTACAAACTACAAGCCAGTTGAAATAAATGCAAAAGAAGATTTGGCATTACTTCAATACACTGGGGGCACTACAGGAAATCCAAAAGGCGTAATGCTAACCCACTATAATCTTGTTGCGAATGTACAGATGAGTCAAGCTTGGTTGTACAAAACGAGGGAAGAAGGAGAAACAGTACTAGGTGTCTTGCCATTTTTTCACGTATATGGAATGACAACCGTAATGAATATGTCAATCATGCAAGGTTCTAAAATGGTATTGTTGCCTAAGTTTGAGGTAGAAGATGTTTTGAAGACTATCCAAAAACAAAAACCTACTTTGTTTCCAGGCGCTCCAACTATTTATGTAGGTTTATTAAATCATCCCAACCTCAAAAAATACGATTTGTCCTCTATTGAGGCCTGTATTAGTGGATCTGCCCCGCTACCGATAGAGGTACAGGAGCAATTTGAACGGATAACAGGAGGTAGACTAGTGGAAGGATATGGTCTGACTGAATCTTCCCCAGTAACGCATTCTAATTTTGTTTGGACAAAGCGGGTGAATGGAAGTATTGGAGTACCATGGCCAGATACTGACTCTAAAATTCTTCAACCAGGTACAATGGAAGAAGCTCCAGTTGGGGAAATAGGAGAAATAGTGGTAAAAGGTCCACAAATAATGAAAGGGTATTGGAATAATCAAGAGGAAACTGACAATGTTTTAAAAGATGGTTGGTTATTTACTGGGGATTTAGGTTACATGAATGAAGAAGGTTATTTTTATATTGTGGACCGCAAGAAGGATATGATAATAGCAGGCGGATACAATATTTATCCAAGAGAGATTGAAGAAGTACTTTACGAACATGAAGCTGTACAGGAGGCTGTTGTTGCTGGTATACCTGATGCATATCGTGGAGAAACGGTAAAAGCCTATATTGTACTTAAGTCAGGTTTTACGCTTGAAGAAGATGAATTAAACGCTTATTGCCGTAAAAAGATGGCCGCCTTTAAAGTTCCACGAATTTATGAGTTTCGTGATGAGCTACCGAAAACAGCAGTAGGCAAAATTTTACGTCGATCTTTAGTTGATGAAGAAAAAGAAAAAATGAAAAATGTCAGCACTACAATATAGAAATTACAAAATCACGTTAACCAAAATGTAACTTAAAGACGGATATAAGAAATTCTTACTATTCGCTATAGGGAATATAAGCGAGTTATAAGTTTTTCTGATTAAAGAGTGTACAAGCAGTATATTGATTGACATGAAGGAATGTAGTCGGGTACAATGAAAAATGAATGATGTCTCATTCATTTTATGGCTATTGTAGCAATGCTAAGGGGAATGACCGTAATGAAAAAAAATAAACCAAAATACAACCAAATAATAGATGCAGCGGTAAAGGTGATTGCTGAAAATGGGTATCATGCATCACAGGTTTCTAAGATTGCTAAAAAGGCTGGTGTAGCTGACGGAACAATCTATCTTTACTTTAAAAATAAAGAAGATATTCTCGTTAAATTGTTTGAGGTTAAAATGGGTCAATTTGTAGATCAAATAGCCCACAGCATTAACAAAGAACAAAATGTAAGTGATAAACTTTTGACTTTAATTAAAATGCATTTTCTTCAATTAGCAAATGACCACCATTTGGCAATTGTTACCCAGCTTGAGCTTCGTCAATCTAACACAGAATTGCGTATGAAAATTAATAAGGTGCTAAAGCCATATCTAGCCGAAATTGATAACATCATTCAAGAAGGTATAATTAAAAAAGACTTTCGTGGGGATTTAAATCTACCACTAGTAAGACAAATGATATTTGGGACTCTAGATGAAGTGGTGACAAACTGGGTTATGAACGAACAAAGGTATGATCTACTTTCACAAGCTCCTGATGTTCACGAATTAATCATTAATGGACTTTCCGTTAAATAATAATAGAGGAGGACTTGAATTTGGGAACAATCGCCTATGAAAAAGATAAACATGTAGCAATATTAACAATTCAAAAGCCACCTGCAAATGCACTATCCAGTCAACTAATTAAGGACATAGATAGTAAGTTGGACGAAATAGAAAAAGACACCGATATTAAAGCTATCGTCTTGAAGGGAGAAGGGAAGTTCTTTTCCGCGGGGGCAGATATTAAAGAATTCACATCGCTTCAGAATGCCTCAGATTACCAAACCCTATCCGAAAATGGGCAAGAGATATTTGATCGAATTGAAAACTTTTCCATCCCTGTAATTGCTGCGATTCACGGTGCAGCATTGGGGGGTGGCTTAGAGCTTGCGATGGCATGCCACATTCGTTTCGTAACGGAAAGTGCCAAACTTGGCCTTCCGGAGCTCACACTTGGGATTATTCCAGGATTTGCTGGAACTCAACGTCTCCCACGGTATGTTGGTGCGGCCAAAGCATATGAAATGCTATTAAGTGGTGTGCCAATTACGGGTAACGAAGCGCATAGCTATGGCCTGGCAAATCGAGTTCTTCCTGATGATGAAATATTCAATGAAGCTATTAAACTAGCTAAAAACATTGCTTCTAAGAGCAAACCAACAATAAATCATGTTATGCGCTTGATTACTTATACAAAATCAGATAAATTTAAAGATGGAGTACAAGAAGAAGCCAAAGCATTTGGTGAAATTTTTGGTTCTGATGACGCCAAGGAAGGTATTCAAGCATTTCTAGATAAGAGAAAACCTAATTTTCAAGATAAGTAGAGAGGAAATAGGTCCACTTCTTAAGGGTTAAGAGAGGAAAACGTAAGGGCTTGAATAAGCAGTAAGTAAAACGCTTTCTTATGCTCTTAATCAGAGCAAGATAATAGTTGAAGGAGGAAATCATATGAACATTTATGTTTTGTTGAAAAAAACATTTGACACAGAGGAAAAAATCACTGTAACAAATGGACGGATTGAGGATGATGGAGCTGAGTTTATCATTAATCCTTATGATGAATATGCAGTTGAAGAAGCGATAAAACAACGTGATGAGCACGGTGGTGAAGTTACAGTCGTTACAGTTGGGGACGCAGATTCTGAAAAGCAGCTGCGTACTGCTTTGGCGATGGGGGCGGACAAAGCTGTTTTAATTAATACTGAAGATGATCTAGAAGAAGGGGATCAATTTACTACAGCAAAAATATTGGAAGCTTATTTTGATGAAAAAGATGTAGATCTTATTCTTGCTGGAAATGTTGCTATAGATGAAGCAAGTGGTCAAGTAGGTCCTAGACTTGCTGAGCGACTAGGAATGCCATTCGTTACAACAATTACTGGTCTTAAAATCGATGGAGAGACAGTTAATATTGAGAAAGACGTGGAAGGCGACATTGAAAAAATAGAAACTAGCCTGCCTGTTCTAGTGACATGCCAACAAGGACTAAATGATCCAAGGTACCCTTCTCTTCCGGGTATTATGAAAGCGAAGAAAAAACCCCTAGAAGAATTAGAAATTGATGATCTTGACCTAGATGAAGATGATCTGGAACCTAAAACAAAAACAGTTGAAATTTATCTACCTCCAGAAAAAGAGGCCGGTAAAGTTTTGGAGGGCGATCTTGAAGATCAGGTTAAGGAATTAGTTACATTATTAAAAACTGAATCGAAAGTATTATAAATCTTTACACAGGAAGGGAGAATTGACATGAGCGAAAAACTATTGGTTATTGGTGAATCAAGAGATGAAGCATTACGTAATGTAACATTTGAAGCTATTGCAGCAGCTAAGAAGATAAATGCTGAAGGCGAAATTGTTGGTGTCGTACTAGGAAACGAAGATCTGCAGGAACAAGCCCAGGAAATGGTTTACTTTGGGGCAGATCGTGTTATTACAGTGAAGCATGACAATCTAAAATCATATACATCTGAAGGATATGGTCAGGCAGTTATGGCAATTGTTTCAGAAGAGTCACCAAAAGCTATTATAATGGGACATACTGCTATTGGAAAAGATTTAACACCGAAAATTGCAAGTAAAATGGAAACTGGCTTAATTTCTGATGCTACTGATATAGAATTGAAAGACGGAAATGTAATATTTACTAGACCAATATATTCTGGTAAGGCATTTGAGAAAAAAGTAATTACGAGTGGCGTGACATTTGCTACCATTCGTCCAAACAACATTGCTGCTTTGGAACGTGATGAATCCCGTACTGGTGATATTGTATCTAAAGAAATTGATGTAGCTAACATCCGTACTGTTATAAGAGAAGTCATTAGAAAAGCAACTGAAGGTGTGGATCTTTCAGAAGCAAAAGTAATTATTGCTGGTGGAAGAGGAGTAAAAAGCGAAGAAGGATTTAAACCATTACAAGAGCTTGCGGATGTACTAGGTGGTGCAGTGGGTGCTTCTCGTGGTGCTTGTGACGCAGAGTACTGTGATTATTCATTGCAAATCGGACAAACCGGTAAGGTTGTTACACCGGATCTGTATATTGCATGTGGGATATCTGGGGCAATCCAACACTTAGCGGGTATGTCCAATTCCAAAGTGATTGTAGCAATCAATAAGGACCCTGAAGCAAACATATTTAATGTAGCAGATTATGGCATTGTGGGAGATCTGTTTGAAGTTGTTCCAATGCTTATTGAAGAAATTAAAAGCTTACAAAAAAATTAATTGTTTGTTTTCTCCAAAAGGGCATAATTGGATAAACCCGATTATGCCCTTTATTGTGCGTGCAAAAACTTTTCTTACTGCATTTTCTAATGATTACTAGTTGCTCTTAACGGGTAATATCTTATATAAGCAAGCAAGTTATTAGCGTGGTAAAACTAACGATGATATAATTTATTTAGATTCATGTTCACTGAGGAGGAATAAAAATGGCAATTGTAAATGTATCAGATCAAAGCTTTTCAAAAGAAACTGCTGAAGGATTAGTATTGGCTGATTTTTGGGCACCATGGTGTGGACCTTGTAAGATGATTGCTCCAGTTTTAGAAGAAATAGATGGAGAAATGGAAGAAAAGGTTCAAATCGTGAAGTTGGATGTTGACGAAAACCAAGAAACAGCTGGTAAGTATGGTGTTATGAGTATTCCAACATTATTGCTTTTTAAAAATGGCGAAGTAGTTGACCAGGTAATTGGTTTCCAACCAAAGGAAGCTTTAGTAGAATTAATCAATAAACATGGATAAAAGTAGTTCTTTCTAACTATGGTAAGCATTGTTATAATTTAGTATGTGAATCCCTTGTTGCTTATTGTAACAGGGGATTACTTTTAAATATAAAATATAGCCGTTTAGCCAAAGCGTTCGTTGTCAATCCGGATACAATAAATTCTGTTTGCAGATTAAGTTCTTTGTCCTCAGGTTAACTGATTGCACCCAAAAAATTTGTTCGGTAATAAATGAACGCTTACGCTTTTCTAAATAAGGGATGAAAAAGTCATGAACCAAACAATTAAAGAAAAACTAGCTGTTCTCCCCGTTCAACCCGGATGCTATTTAATGAAAGACAAGCATAATACAATTATTTATGTAGGCAAATCAAAGGTATTAAAAAATAGAGTAAAATCATATTTTGCTGGTGCAAATGACCAGAAGACACAGCGGTTAGTATCAGAGATTCAGGATTTTGAATACATTGTTACTTCCTCTGAAATTGAAGCACTTATACTGGAAATGAATTTAATAAAAAAATATGATCCGAAATATAACGTGTTATTAAAGGATGATAAATCATACCCGTACTTAAAGATAACCTCTGAACGACACCCACGGTTATTAGTTGTCCGGAAAGTAAAGAAAGATAAAGGGAAGTATTTTGGGCCCTATCCTAATGTCATTGCTGCCCGCGAAACAAAGAAACTACTGGATAGGCTATATCCATTAAGAAAATGTGATAAAATGCCTGACAGAGTATGTTTGTACTACCACATGAAACAATGTTTAGCACCATGTGTCTACCCTGTTTCTGAAGAGACAAACCGTTCCATTGTACAGAGTATTGCTTCATTTTTGAATGGTGGTCATAAAGAAATTAAAAAGGATATTAAAGTAAAGATGTTACAGGCAAGTGAAGATTTGGACTTTGAGCGTGCAAAAGAGTTAAGGGATCAAATTCAACATATTGAAGCGGTGATGGAACAGCAAAAAATGACGCTAAAAGATCAAATCAACAGGGATATTTTCGGATATAGCTACGACAAAGGCTGGATGTGTGTCCAGGTATTTTTTGTCAGGCAAGGAAAACTGATTGAACGTGATGTTGCTATTTTTCCATTTTTTGATGATCCAGAGGAAACATTCATCAGTTACATTGGGAGATTTTATTTGCATCAACATCATCCAAAGCCGAAGCAAGTATTGTTGCCAATCGGTACTGATTCTGATCTTTTAAAAGAATTACTTGAAATTGATGTTACCATACCTATTAGAGGACAAAAAAAGGAACTTGTAAAGCTTTCTATGAAGAATGCAAAAATCGCACTGGCAGAAAAGTTTTCAATTATAGAAATTGATGAAGAACGTACGATTAAAGCAGTAGAAAATTTAGGAGAGAAATTAAATATCGAAACTCCCCACAGGATCGAAACGTTCGATAACTCAAACATTCAAGGGACGGACCCGGTTTCAGCTATGGTTGTTTTTATTGACGGTAGACCCAATAAAAAAGAATACCGAAAGTACAAGATTAGAGATGTTAAGGGTCCAGATGACTATGAGACTATGCGTGAGGTCATAAGGCGGAGGTACACAAGAGTTTTAAAAGAAAAGTTGCCGCTTCCTGATCTTATTATGGTCGATGGATCTAAGGGGCAAATCAGTGCAGCGTTGGATGTATTGGAGAATGAATTAGGTTTGGATATACCTTTATGTGGTTTAGCAAAGGACGATAAACATAAAACGAGTGAGCTGCTCTATGGGAGCCCACCAACAATTATTGACTTGTCAAGGAAGTCACAGGAATTCTACCTAGTCCAACGAATACAAGATGAAGTCCATCGTTTTGCTATAACATTTCACCGCCAATTACGCGGCAAAAATCTATTTCAATCTGAATTAGATAAAATTCCTGGTGTTGGAGAAAAGAGACGCCGTCTGCTTTTAACTCATTTTAAATCTATTGATGAGATTAAAAACAAATCCGTTCTGGATATAACAAAGCTTGGTATACCAAGAAACACAGCTGAGCTTATTCTAGATCACTTAACAAAAGACTGAAATTGATGGAGAAAGAACAGGCCCACACATTTTGAATGTGTGGGCCTTCAATCTAATTGGTTATCAGTACAGAAAATTCTACTTGCATGATCTTCCTATTTATTTCCTCCGTGCACTCTGCTTCCGTTTCCTTAAGTTGCTGAATAGCCTCGGCAAGGAAACCTGCCTCAAGACGAAAATCCGTATCAAATGAAGCGTTCAGTCGATTTACTACTGCGTCCGACATTAGACTAAAAGTTAATTCTTTACGCTTGTCTTTAATTAACTCCAACTTTCCCCATCCTAATTTGTCAAATAATGAAGACAAATCTTCTATAGTTTCGAATGATAGTTTTCTAGCTAGGTTTCTACCCATAAAATAGAGTAGTGTACTAGATTCGTGACCAAGTAGTTCAGGTAGGCTAATATAGCGTAAAACATCATAGCCAGCTCCTGATGTATACAGCTCCTCAAGTTCAGAAGCAGAATATGTTTGTTCGTTTTTGATCATTTATGTCATCCTTTCTTTTGCTGTCAACAGAAAAAATAAGAAGTATAGTTTACTAGTTTTATTATCTATATAATTCGCCATATGTGCAAGTGAACATCCAATATTTTTAAAAATAAAACAGAAAGGGCTTTGAAAAATAACTGTTTCCTTTTCTTGACGCTTATCTTAGATAGAAGTACAATAAATATGTCACAAATTGTACATTAACGGGAAATGTTAGGGTATAATTAAATCTGATGTGATTTAATAGTAATAGTGTGTGTTCGAGAAGTCTAAGTTCCTGACAAAGGGAAGCCGGGTTGGGTGAGATTTAAAAGTTTACTTAGGAAATAGAGCTTTTAATCATGATCCTTAAAAGATTCACTTTAGTCATTAGTAACTTTGTCGAACATCCTCTAAGAATTTGTGAACCACATAACTTTATTACTAAGGGGGGTAACACATGTCAGGACGTAAGCAGTTTAACTATCGCAGATTACACTCATTACTCGGGGTAATACCGATAGGGGTTTTCTTGATTCAACATTTGGTGGTGAATCATTATGCCGTTTATGGAAGAGAAAGTTTTAACCAGGCAGCGCATGTATTGGAAAGTTTACCATTTAAATTAGTGTTAGAAACATTTGTAATTTACCTACCAATTCTATTTCATGCTATTTTAGGTGTGTATATTGTATTTGTTGCGAAAAATAATGCTAAAAGATACGGATTTTTCCGTAACTGGATGTTCTACGTACAACGTATAACAGGAATCATTACACTGATTTTTATTGTATGGCATGTTTGGGAAACACGTGTACAAATTGGAATGGGAAATGCCGAAGCTAATTTTTCTTTAATGGAAAATATTTTAGCAAGCCCTGCAATGTTCTGGTTCTATATTATAGGAGTGATTTCAACAACTTTCCACTTCTCTAATGGACTATGGAGTTTCTTGGTATCATGGGGTATTACTCAATCACCAAGATCTCAACAAATCGCTACATATGCAACATTGATTATCTTTTTAGCGTTAAGTTATGTAGGTGTGAGCGCTTTAATCGCATTTACTTAAAATTAAGGAACAAGTTCTAAGAAAAGAAGGAGTGAGTAAATAATGAGTAACCAAAAAGTCGTTGTTGTAGGCGGTGGACTTGCTGGGCTTATGGCAACAATTAAAGCAGCCGAAGCAGGAGTCAATGTTGACTTATTTTCTATCGTTCCTGTGAAACGTTCTCACTCTGTGTGTGCCCAGGGCGGTATAAACGGTGCGGTAAATACAAAAGGTGAAGGTGATTCACCTTGGAAACACTTTGACGACACAGTCTATGGTGGTGACTTTCTAGCAAATCAACCACCAGTTAAAGCAATGTGTGACGCAGCACCAGGAATTATAAACTTGTTAGATCGCATGGGAGTTATGTTTAACCGTACACCAGAAGGACTGCTTGACTTCAGACGCTTTGGAGGAACATCGGTTCACCGTACAGCATACGCAGGAGCAACAACAGGGCAACAATTATTATATGCACTGGACGAACAGGTTCGTAGGTATGAAGTAGAAGGACTAGTTACAAAGTATGAAGGTTGGGAATACCTTGGAGCAATTGTCGACGACGATGGCGTTGGTAAAGGAATACTCGGACAGGACATCAAAACCCATGAAATAAAGTCATTTCCATCTGATGCAACAATTATGGCTACAGGAGGCCCTGGGATTATCTTTGGAAAATCAACAAACTCAATGATTAATACTGGGTCAGCTGCAAGTATGCTTTATCAGCAAGGTGCAAAATATGCTAATGGTGAATTTATTCAAATCCACCCTACAGCAATCCCAGGTGATGATAAACTACGACTAATGAGTGAGTCAGCACGTGGTGAAGGTGGTCGTATATGGACTTATAAAGATGGTGAGCCATGGTACTTCTTGGAGGAGAAATATCCTGCTTACGGAAATCTCGTAACCCGTGATATTGCAACCCGTGAAATTTTTGATGTTTGTGTTAATCAAAAGCTAGGTATAAATGGAGAAAATATGGTCTATCTTGACCTTTCGCATAAAGATCCAAAAGAGCTTGATGTTAAGCTAGGTGGGATTATTGAAATTTATGAAAAATTTGTTGGTGAAGATCCACGTAAGGTTCCAATGAAAATTTTCCCTGCTGTTCACTATTCAATGGGTGGATTATGGGTTGATTATGATCAGATGACTAGTATCCCAGGTATTTTTGCATGTGGGGAATGTGATTATTCACAGCACGGAGGAAATCGCTTAGGTGCTAATTCATTACTGTCAGCTATTTATGGCGGGGCTGTTGCAGGACCAAATGCTATTAAATACATTGAAGAATTAGATACCCACGTACAGGACATGTCATCAGAGCTCTTTGATAAAAAACAACAAGAGGAACAAGACAAGTTTGAAAAGCTTATCAATATGAATGGTGAAGAAAATGCTTATATGATTCATAAAGAACTTGGGGACATAATGACAGACAACGTTACAGTTGTTCGCGATAATGAAAAACTAAAACAAACAATTGAAAAGATAAAAGAACTTCAAGAACGTTGGGAAAATATCAATATTAATGATACTTCCCGCTGGAGCAACCAAGGTGTTATGTTTGCTCGTCAATTGAAGAATATGCTGCACTTAGCACAGGTTATTACACTGGGAGCTTTAAACCGTGATGAAAGTCGTGGTGCTCATTATAAACCAGCATTTCCCGACCGTAATGATGCGGATTTCTTAAAGACAACCATAGCAACTTTTGATGCAGAACAAAACATGCCGGTAATTACTTACGAGGCAGTAGATACTTCTTTAATTGAACCGAGATTACGAGATTATTCTAAAAAACACTGATTTAAGGGGAGAAAGAAAAATGGCTGAGCAAAAAACAGTTAAATTTATTATAACTCGGCAAGACAGCCCAGACTCCGCACCTTATGAGGAGACATTTAATGTTCCTTATCGAAAAAACATGAATGTTATTTCTGGGTTAATGGAAATACGGCAAAATCCTGTTAATGCAAATGGGGAACAAACAACGCCAGTGTACTGGGATATGAACTGTTTAGAAGAGGTTTGTGGTGCGTGTTCCATGGTTATAAACGGAACAGCTCGACAATCTTGTTCGGCTCTAGTTGATCAATTAGAACAACCAGTTCGCATCGAGCCAATGTCAACTTTCCCGGTTATACGTGACTTGATTATTGATCGTGAGCAAATGTTTGATGCATTAAAACAAATTAAAGCTTGGATTCCAATTGATGGAACTTACGAATTAGGGCCTGGACCACGCATGCCAGAAAAAAAACGTCAATGGGCGTATGAGTTATCCAAGTGTATGACATGTGGAGTTTGTTTAGAAGCTTGTCCTAACGTTAATGATAAATCTGACTTTATTGGACCAGCAGCACTTTCACAGGCTCGCTTGTTCAATGCACATCCAACTGGGGAAAAAAATGCAAGTGACCGTTTAGAAGGGCTAATGGAAGATGGAGGAATTTCAGGATGTGGTAACGCACAAAATTGTGTTGAGGTATGTCCTAAAGGAATTCCATTAACAACATCTATCGGTGCAATGAATAGAGCGACTAATATTCAAGCATTCAAAAACTTCTTTGGTAGTGATAACGCATATTAATCACAGTAATTAATTGAAATGCAAGGTGACTCTACCCATTTTATTTTGGTAGGGTCACTTTTTAATTGAAAGGGAGTAAAAAGTTGAAATCAATTGCCTATATTGAGGATATCGAAAAATGGAGAGAATCATTTTCCTTTTCAGTACCAATCAAAATCCGGTTTTCTGAAACGGATATGTTCGGACATGTTAACAATGTCTCACCATTTATTTATTTCGAGGAAGCACGAATAGAGTTTTTAAAATCGATTGGTTTATTTGAGATGAACAGCGATAACGCAGTGCCAGTGGCTGCTGATCTTCAATGCGACTATCTTCATCAACTATTTTTTAACGATAAACTAGATGTTTATGTCAAAGTGAATACTGTCGGTAACACCTCTATGGATGTCCATTACATGGGGATAAATCAGGATAATAGAATTTGCGTCACTGGAAGAGGTAGATTAGTTTATATTAATCCAAAAACCGGTAAGCCAGTCCCACTTGATGATCATGTAAAACAAAATTTATCATAAGCAATGTTAAATAAAAAACCGACTACCATTGAGGATAGTCGGTTTTTTTTAGAGCTTTAGTTCTCCCATACGAATAAGCTCTAGCACAGCTTGCGAACGCCCTTTGACTCCTAATTTTTGCATAGCATTTGATATGTGATTTCGGACAGTTTTTTCAGAAATAAACAATTCCTGGGCAATTTCTTTCGTTGTTTTATCTTGAACGAGTAATTCGAAAACTTCTTTCTCCCGTTTCGTTAATAATTGCTTTGGTTTGTAGTCGTTGTCCTTCAAATGTTAACCCCTCCTTGCTGACATAAAGCTGTGTAACGAAGGGAAATTATTTAGTCAATATAGCTTATGAATCCTAATGTAATCAGTGCACACAATTTAAACCATATTTAAAAAATAGTGTACTTACTCATTAATACGGAGATTTTACAGAAACATGATGAGGGCGAAATACAAGTATAACTAAGGCCATTATGTTAAAATATAGTCAGGTTGACGAAATATTATGGGAGGTAACTCACTTGGAGAATGGTGTAACAACTGATGCAATTATTGATGCTGAAAAAAGATTGCGATATATAGCTGGAGTTATCAAGCAAAACGGGCGTAAAATACTTAACAATTATCCTATTACTTCACCTCAGTTTGTAGCCCTGCAATGGCTACTTGAAGAAGGCGATTTAACAATTGGTGAGTTATCGAATAAGATTAGTTTAGCTTTTAGTACTACTACTGATTTAGTTGATCGTATGGAAAAAAATGAATTGGTTGAACGTGTCCGTGATTTAAATGACCGTCGTGTTGTAAGAATACATGTGTTAGAAAAAGGAAATACAATTATCCATGAAGTGATTAAAAAACGGCAGGAATATTTAGGTGAAGTGTTAGTTAATTTTTCAGAGGATGAAGCTGATACGTTGAATAAACTGTTAGCATTTCTACATGAACAAATGAAAATAGTTAGTGAAAAATAACAACTTAGAAGAGGCGATTATCGTTGGATAAAGCAATTGGTGTCATTGATTCGGGTGTTGGTGGTTTAACTGTTGCACACGAGCTAATGCGACAATTACCTAAAGAAAGGCTCTTATATGTAGGAGATACGTTAAGATGTCCTTATGGTCCTAGATCTGAATATGAAATTAAAAAATATACGTGGCAAATGGTTAACTTTTTGCTGGAGAAAAAAATAAAGATATTGGTAGTTGCATGTAATACTGCAACTGCGTTTACGTTAAGTGAGTTACAGGATGAATTAGATATTCCAGTCATTGGTGTCATTAACCCAGGAGCACGTGCAGCAATAAATGCCACAAAAAATATGCATATTGGTGTCATTGGTACAGAGGGCACCATTCGAAGTAATGCTTATCCAAATGCGCTATTAAATATAAATTCAGAGATTCATATAAACGCTGTTGCCTGCCCTTTATTTGTTCCAATGGTAGAAAAAGGAATATTGCATGGTGAAACAACATTGCAAATCGTTTCTGAAACGTTGGAACCAATGAAAAATAATCATATTGATACATTAATCCTGGGGTGTACACACTATCCACTAATCAGGGATACCATCCAGGAAGTAATTGGGGAACATGTTTCTATCATATCATCGAGTGAAGAAACTGCTCGTGATACTAGTGCGATTTTAGAGTACCATGAAATTATGAACAAGGAAGATAGGGTTCCGTATCACATTTTTTTTACTACTGGAGATTTGGATAAATTCAGTAGCATAACAAATCGGGTATTTAAGAGTTCGGAGCAAAATTCTGACTCTGTAGTAATTGAACACGTCACCATTAATGAATAGGCTCTGTTTTTCAGAGTCTATTTTAGATATATGTGTGTTTATGTGAGCAATTTGTCGGAAAAATTATTGACAGGTTTGGTCTAATTCTATGATGGGCTCGTATATATAGTAGTACAAACCATCGTAGGAGGTAATGACATGCGGATGCGCGGAGTTTTTTTAATAACGGGTATAATGAGTATTTCCGTAATATTGACTGGGTGTCTACAAGGAGAGCAATCCTTAATAGACCCACCACAGGATGCTGCAGAGGTAAATAGCACAGAGAACAAAGACTCTATGGATACAAAAGGGCAAACCGAAGAAGAAACAGAAGAAACAGTCGAAAGACAATTGTTTCTTATTGATTCAAATGGAATGGTCGTACCACAAACACTCGAGCTTCCTGTTACAAACGAAGTTGCAGAACAAGCACTGGATTATTTAGTGAAAGATGGGCCAGTAACACAACTGCTACCAAACGGTTTTAGAGCCGTTTTACCAGCTGGCACAGAAGTTTTAGGTGTAGACATAACGGAAGACGGAACGATGATTGTAGATGTATCCAATGACTTTAAAGAATACAAAGCGGAAGAGGAACTAGAAATATTGCAGGCAATGACATATACAATGACACAATTTGACAATGTAGATAAGATCAAGTTATGGATTAATGGGTATCCTGTTAATAATATGCCTGTAAGTGGTACGCCTGTATCTGATGGATATTCTAGAGCAAACGGCATAAATATGATCCAAACTGATACGACAGACTACTTAGCAACTACACCAGTTACATTATATTATCCAACCGCACACAATGACATAAACTATTATGTTCCAGTGACACAATACGTGGATATGGAAGGTGTAAGTGATTACGAATCGATTGTGAGTGCTATGATTGAAGGGCCACAATATAATACAAATCTGATAGATGTGTTTAATTCATCTACATCATTAGTAGAAGAGCCTAAGTTAGATGACGGTGTACTTGAATTAGTTTTCAACAACGAAATATTGTTAGACGAAGAGAATGCAGTGATTGCTGATGATATTATAGAAACATTGGTGAGAACTTTAACAGAGAATAAAGAAGTAAAAGCAGTAGACGTAAGAGTAAATCAGGTTGAACAAATTTTTAACGAAAGTGGAAAAGCTTACACTGAACCAGTTACAAAGAAAATGATTACACCAGCTGAAAAGCTGTAAACAAGAGGCTGTTCATCAGCCTTTTTTGTTTGTGCGGATTAAATTAGATAGTATTTACATGTATCTTTTTAATTTATATGTTACCATTAATTTTGCAATTAAGGAGGCGTATGAACTTGAGAAATGACAATCGAAAATCAGATGAATTACGTACTATAAGTATGAATACAGATTTTATTAAACACCCAGAAGGATCAGTATTGATTCATGTAGGAGACACAAAAGTTATTTGTAACGCAAGTATAGAAGATAAGGTACCTCCATTTTTGCGGGGGCAGGGTAAGGGCTGGATAACTGCTGAATATTCAATGCTACCAAGAGCAACGGATAAACGAAATATTCGAGAATCATCAAAAGGAAAAGTAAGTGGACGTACAATGGAAATTCAACGCTTAATTGGACGCGCCTTACGATCTGTTGTTGATCTGGATAAAATTGGTGAAAGAACCGTTTGGGTTGACTGTGATGTAATTCAGGCTGACGGGGGGACCCGAACTGCGTCTATAACAGGGGCTTTTGTAGCGGTCGTTCTTGCTTTCGGCAAATTACTGGACGCTAAAACGATTAACAAAATGCCAGTAACTGATTTCTTGGCAGCAACGTCAGTAGGTGTATTAGAAGGCGGCAGTGAAATTCTGGATTTAAACTATCTGGAAGATTCCAAGGCGCAAGTGGATATGAACATTGTAATGACTGGCTCAATGGAATTTGTCGAAATACAAGGTACTGGGGAAGAATCTACTTTTTCCTACGACCAATTACAAAACATGCTTAAGCTCGCTACAAAAGGTCTTAAGGAAATAATTGAAGATCAAAAAGAAGTTTTGGGTGAACTCGCTGACAGAGTTGGAGAGACAAAACGTTCATCAGGTGAAAAATAGTGAAAGAGGTCATAGTAGCAACTAAGAATAAAGGCAAGGCAAGGGAATTTGCAGAGTTTTTTGCACCTTATGGGATTCGTGCGCTCTCTTTATGGGACCTTTCTAAAAATCTACCAGACATTGAGGAAACAGGTGCCACCTTCGAGGAAAATGCAGCATTAAAGGCCGAAGATATCTCATCATTTCTAAAATTACCCGTTGTTGCAGATGATTCAGGGCTGGTTATTGATGCGCTACACGGTTCACCTGGAATCTATTCAGCAAGATATGCTGGGGAACCTAAAAATGACCAAACTAACATCGAAAAAGTATTAGCTGAACTTAAAGGAGTACCAGCAAAAAAAAGAACAGCTCGATTTGTTTGTATTCTTGCAGTAGCAGCACCGCATGTAGAGACAACTTACTACAAAGGGATCTGTGAGGGATCCATTTCAACTAGTTCCAGTGGTGACAATGGATTTGGATATGACCCAATATTTATACCCGAAAATTCTAATAAAACACTTGCGGAGTTTACGCCTTTGGAGAAAAATAAAATTAGTCATCGAAAAAAAGCAATTGTACAGCTCGATAGTTGGCTAAAAAGCTTGTAGCAGGGAGTGAACACCATGACGAAAGTTTTATTTATGAGTGATAGTCACGGATTAACAAAGGAAATTAATCTAATAAAGAGCCGTGAAAGCGTCGATTTGATGATACATTGTGGTGATTCGGAATTAGAGCTAGATGCAGAGCAATTAAATGGTTTCGTCAGGGTAAGAGGAAATTGTGATTTTGATAGTCGTTTACCAGACGAACAAACAATTTCAATTGGAAATCTTAATTTTTTTATTACCCACGGACACTTACATCAGGTGAAGTCAGGTTTATCGAAACTGTCTTATCGTGCTGAAGAATTAAATGCAACTGTTATTGGTTTCGGTCACACACACATCGCTGGGGCTGAAAAGGTAGGTGGTCAACTCTTTGTGAATCCAGGTAGCATTCGCTTACCAAAAGGAATACAAGAAAAAACGTATGCAATTATGGAATGGGAAAATGCTGATGAAGTTAGTATTAAATTTTACACTGTTGAAGGAAGCTTAGTTGAACAGTTAACATATTTTACTTCATTGTTTTAGATGGTCAGCTTATTAATTATTGTTGAGTTAATGAGCTGCCTTTGTTAATTCTGTGATAAAAGTCTTGACAAAACAAGTGCTATTGCCTATAATAATTCTTGTCCGCTAAAAATCTAAGACAGTAACTACGCGGGTGTAGTTTAGTGGTAAAACCTCAGCCTTCCAAGCTGATGATGAGGGTTCGATTCCCTTCACCCGCTCCATACATATTTACTTATAAATTATGTCCCAGTAGCTCAGTTGGATAGAGCAACAGCCTTCTAAGCTGTGGGTCGCAGGTTCGAATCCTGCCTGGGACATCATGCTTTAAGAAGGAACCTATGCATCATTATAGGTTCCTTCTTTTTTGCACTAGTTTTTTAGTTGATATCACAGTGATACTAGTATAGTTGTAGCTGTTGCTCTACACGTTAAACAACCTGACCAGAGCAATTTATTCCTTTAAGCAATTGAAATGTTTATTTTGTGGAGAAAACGGGAAGGTGTATTTATTATATGTTTTGTATTAGAATAAAGCTAAAGGAGGTGACAATTAGTGGGAAATGAGAAGGTCATTCTGTTTCCGAAATGGAAAAAGACATTAGAAGAAGATAGTCTAGTCGCGTTAAAAGAAAAAAGATATGAAGAGGCTTTACATAAACTCGATAAACTGATTAGTTATGAGGTGGACAGTCACGAGATTGTGATTGGAAAGCTTATATGTCTTATGGAGTTAGATAGATATGAAGACGCACAGGAGCTATGTGAACAACTACTAGAAGTAAAGAATGAAAACTATTATCATTATCTACATATATATTTAACCATTTTATTTCAAACAAGTCAGTACCATAGGCTTATGGAACAAGTGGAAATTGAACTAGACACTGATACTGTGCCACTTGAAATGAGACAACAATTTCAGCAACTGTATAACATGAGTGAAAAAATGCGTAATGAAGTTATTGTTGAAAGACAAAAAGAATACATAAGTGATTTATTACAGGCAGTAAAAGATGAGAATCATGTGAAACAGTGGAGATCAGTTGAAAATTTACGTAGAATTAAAGCCAACCCAGTTAAAACAATGATCAATAAGCTTTTAACAGAGAATTTAGTTCACCCCGTAACGAAGACAGCTATTTTCCTGTGGCTTAAAGACAGCGAGTATAACGAATCAGTCCAGGTGAATAAGCTGGACATGCAGTTTCAGGTAACGCCTAATGTAGTTTCAGATATTACCTCTCATAGTATGTACAAACAAATTTTGTTGCTGATCAATAAAATTGAATTGAAGAACCCGACGCTATACCAATTAATGGAAGCTTTGTTATATCGTTATATATATGTGAGATATCCAATACTTCCTTCAAGTGAACATGTTAATGAAATAGCGAAAGCATTAACAAATATAGGTGAATCGTACATGGGGAGGCAGTATCAATCAGATTCTGAGCTCGAGGCAGTTGTGTTACGATACCAAAATGAAATCAAGTTGTGTGAATCACTGTATTTAAGCATTATTGAAGACTGATTGGGTTAAGTTTGTAATTCTTGAAAGACTTAATAATTATGTTATAATGATGTGGTTGTAAATTTGAATCAAATACTGGATAATTGAGTAAAAATTTAAAGGAAACAATAGATTTTGGAGGGAATTATATGACAGCAAAATGGGAAAAACAAGAAGGAAATGAAGGATTACTAACAATTGAAGTTAGTTCTGAGGAATTTGACAAAGCAATAGACCAAGCGTTTAAAAAAGTGGTCAAAACAATCCAGATACCTGGATTCCGTAAAGGAAAAGTACCACGCAAAATTTTTGAAAATCGTTTTGGTGTAGAGTCGTTATATCAGGATGCGGTTGACATTGTATTACCAACAGCATATACAAACGCTGTAGAGGAAACGGGTATTGAACCGGTTGAGCAACCTGAAGTAGACATAGAAGAAATTGAACAAGGGAAGAACCTTGTATTCACTGCTAAAGTAACAGTTAAACCGGAAGTGAAACTTGGAGAATACAAAGGGTTAGAAGTAGAGGAAGAAACAGTAGAAGTAACCGATGAAGACGTACAACAAGCAATCGATGGCCAGCGTGAACAGCATGCTGAATTAATCGTTAAAGAAGAAGGAAAAGTTGAGCAAGGTGATACAGTAGTAATGGATTTTGAAGGATTTTTAGACGGAGAAGCGTTTGAAGGTGGAAAAGGTGAAAACCATTCGCTAGAAATTGGCTCTGGTCAATTCATTCCTGGTTTTGAAGAACAGTTGGTTGGAAAAGATGCAGGAGAAGAGCTAGAAATTGATATTACTTTCCCTGAAGAATATCATGCTGAAGACCTAGCAGGTAAAGCAGCTATTTTTAAAGTGAAGATTCATGAAATAAAAGCAAAGGAATTGCCGGAACTTGACGATGAATTTGCTAAAGACTTAGATACTGAAGTTGAAACGCTTGATGAATTGAAAGCTAAGAAAAGAACAGAGTTAGAAGACCAAAAGAAAAAAGATGCAGAAAATCAAAAGCGTGAAACGTTAATTGGAAAGGCTTCAGATAACGCTGAAGTTGATGTTCCAGAAGCAATGGTTACCACTGAACTCGATCGCATGATCAAAGAATTTGAACAACGCTTGCAAATGCAAGGCATGACAATGGAAATGTATTTCCAATTCTCAGGTCAAGACGAAAATGCATTAAAACAACAAATGAAAGATGATGCAGAAAAACGTGTTAAGACTAATTTGACGTTAGAAGCCATTTACGAGGCAGAAAACCTAGAAGTATCTGAAGATGATGTTGCAGCCGAACTTGAAAACATGGCTTCAATGTATCAAACTGACATTGATCAGCTCAAGCAAATGCTTGGTGGGAACACAGATGCTATCAAAGAGGATCTTAAATTTAAAAGAGCTATTGATTTCTTAGTTGAAGAAAGTAAAGTTGTTTAATTAGTTACAAACATGTTTATTTAAAACAAAATGAGGCAAATATAACAAGGCATGATAACTTCATGCCTTGTTTTAGCAGAAAGAAAGTATAAAAACTTTCTTTTTGAATAAGTGCAACTTAGGCTATCGCCATAAGGCTTGGCGATAAGTCAAGTTTTCTAACACTTTTCCAAGTTGTAATCTTTCCAGTGGATACTTACATATAATAATTTAGTACACTATTTGGGGATAATAAAAAAAGGAGTAAAAGAATCAAATCTAACGGTTATGATTTGACTTTTATTATAATTTCTCCATAATTAAAAAATAAATATAGAAAAGTATATTGTTTTGTTTTCTGATTTTGTTCTGATATGATGGGCTAAGAAAGTTGAATCCTAAAACAGAAAAAATTAGGACTAGATTTAGACTTTTAGGGGTGAAGAGTATGTTTAAATTTAATGAAGAAAAAGGTCAATTAAAATGTTCGTTTTGTGGTAAAAGTCAAGATCAGGTTCGTAAATTAGTTGCCGGACCAGGTGTATATATATGTGATGAATGTATAGATCTTTGTACGGAAATCGTAGAAGAAGAACTTGGTACGGAAGAAGAAACCGAATTTAAAGAAGTACCAAAGCCTAAAGAAATCTGCGAAATTCTAGATGATTATGTTATTGGTCAAGAAAAAGCAAAGAAAAACTTGTCAGTAGCGGTATACAATCATTATAAGCGTATTAATTCACCAAAAAATAATGACGATGTAGAATTGTCCAAGAGTAATATTGCAATGCTCGGACCAACAGGTAGTGGTAAAACACTACTCGCACAAACATTAGCAAGAATTTTAAATGTACCTTTTGCTATTGCTGATGCGACCTCATTAACGGAAGCTGGTTATGTTGGAGAAGATGTAGAAAATATCCTTCTGAAACTAATTCAGTCAGCTGATTATGATGTTGAGAAAGCAGAAAAAGGAATCATTTACATTGACGAGATCGACAAGGTTGCACGTAAATCCGAAAATCCTTCTATTACACGAGATGTTTCCGGTGAAGGTGTCCAACAAGCATTACTTAAAATTCTTGAAGGTACGGTAGCAAGTGTACCGCCTCAAGGTGGTCGTAAGCACCCACACCAGGAATTTATTCAAATTGACACCACTAACATTTTGTTTATCTGTGGTGGAGCTTTTGACGGAATCGATCAAATCATTAAACGCAGACTTGGTAAGAAAATTATTGGGTTCGGCGCTAGTGATAAGCAGCAGGATTTAGATGTAGGTGAACTACTTTCAAAAGTACTACCTGAAGATTTATTACGTTATGGGTTAATTCCAGAATTCATTGGAAGATTACCTGTAATTGGAGCACTAGAACCATTAGATGAAGATGCACTTGTTGAAATTCTGACAAAACCTAAAAATGCATTAGTGAAACAATATGAAAAACTTTTCCTAATGGATGACGTGGAGCTTGAGTTTGAAGAAGAAGCATTAATCGAAATATCCAAAAATGCCATAAAGCGTAAGACTGGAGCACGTGGATTGCGTTCCATAATTGAAGGTTTGATGCTTGAAGTAATGTTTGAACTACCTTCTCGTAATGATATTGAGAAATGTATCATTACAAAAGAAACTGTTACTTTAGAGGATGGTAGTCCAAAACTTATATTCAAGGATGGTACTGTAAGGGATGAAAATAAGTCACCAAGGGAAAGTGCATAGTGCATAATACGTAATAAACTGTTAAAGACTGACTAGAAAGAATGATTAGCTCAACTATTGCTTTCGTACCATGAGCAGAAGTTCTAATTATTCTTATGGTTAGTCTTTTTCTCTTTCATTCATACATACGACTCACTTGGTAGGTAATACTAAAAAAGCTGTAATCCGAAACTTCCCGACCGAAAACCGTATATATTTACAAATGGGAAATTTTTCATTACACTTTATCCTTAAGCCAACAAAGTAAATTAAAAAATTGAACTATTTCATATATACATGGAGGTACATATAATGACAAATAAAACACTTCAGCTTTCCCTCCTTCCATTACGTGGGTTACTTGTTTTCCCATCAATGGTTATACATTTAGATGTTGGTAGGGAGAAGTCTATCCAAGCATTAGAAAAGGCAATGATGGAAGATCAGACAATATTTTTAGCTGCTCAAAAAAAAGTAAGTCTGGACGACCCAAGCCCTGAAAATATATTTCGAGTTGGTACAGTAGCAAAGGTGAAACAAATGCTCAAGTTACCAAACGGAACACACAGAGTATTGGTAGAAGGGCTATATCGAGCTGAAATTATCCAGTTTGTAGAAGAAAAAGATCAATTTCTAGTTGAAATTGAAGAAATGATAGAAGAACATGGAGATAAGAATGAAGAAGAAGCACTAATGCGTTCATTATTAAATCAGTTTGAACAATACATTAAGGTCTCAAAAAAGATAAATCAGGAAACATTAGCAACAGTTTCTGATATTGATCAGGCAAGTAATCTTGCAGACATAATAACATCCCATCTTTCTCTTAAATTGAAAGAAAAACAAGAACTTTTAGAAATAAGTAATGTTAAGAAACGTATACAACGGTTAATTAAACTTATATCCAATGAGAAAAAAGTACTTGATTTGGAGAAGAAAATTGGAATGCGGGTTAAGAATTCAATGGAGAAAACCCAAAAAGAATATTACTTACGTGAACAGTTAAAAGCCATTCAAAAAGAACTTGGTGATAGAGAAGGTAAATCCGGTGAGGTCGATCAGATTCGTGAGAAAATCGAACAATCAGATATGCCCGAACGAATCCTGGAAGTTGCGTTAAAGGAATTGGATCGTTATGAAAAAGTTCCACAAAGTTCTGCTGAGAGTTCAGTTATCCGAAATTACCTTGAGTGGTTATCAAATTTACCCTGGACAAATGAAACCCAAGACACAATTGAGATTGAGCGTGCCCATAAAATACTTGATGAGGACCATTATGGACTCGAAAAAGTAAAAGAACGTGTGCTGGAATACCTTGCTGTTCAGAAATTAACCAACTCTATAAAAGGACCTATTCTTTGTATTGTTGGACCTCCAGGCGTAGGCAAAACTTCCCTGGCAAAATCAGTTGCTCGAGCAATAAATCGCAACTTTGTTCGTGTATCACTTGGTGGAGTACGTGACGAGGCTGAAATCAGGGGTCATAGACGAACTTATATAGGTGCTATGCCTGGCCGAATCATTCAAGGAATGAAAAAGGCAAAATCAGTTAATCCTGTATTTCTTTTAGATGAGATTGATAAGATGTCCAATGATTTTCGTGGGGATCCTTCGTCAGCAATGTTAGAGGTTCTTGACCCAGAGCAAAATAGTAACTTCAGCGACCATTTTATTGAAGAAACCTATGATTTGTCGAACGTTTTGTTTATTGCAACTGCTAATTATGTGAATAATATTCCTGGTCCACTATTAGATAGAATGGAACTAATTTCGATAGCAGGATATACAGAAGTAGAGAAACTTCATATAGCAAAAGAGCATTTGTTACCAAAACAACTAAAAGAAAATGGCTTGAAAAAGGGTAATTTGCAACTTCGTGATGAAGCGTTATTAATGTTGATTCGTACTTATACACGTGAAGCTGGTGTACGTAGTTTAGAACGTCAACTCGCAAGACTTTGTCGTAAAGCAGCCAAAATAATAATATCTGAAGATAAGAAAAAGATTATCGTAACAACAAAAAATATTGAAGAACTTTTAGGGAAAGCGGTTTATCGATATGGTCAAATGGAACAAGAGGATCAAATTGGAACTGCAACTGGATTAGCATATACAGCTGCCGGGGGTGATATTCTTTCTATTGAGGTTTCCCATTATCCAGGTAAAGGTAAATTAACCTTAACCGGTAAGCTTGGGGATGTAATGAAGGAGTCAGCTCAAGCAGCATTCAGTTATATTCGATCCAGGGCAACCGAATTGAATATAGACCCAAATTTTCATGAAACCTTTGACATTCATATTCATGTGCCTGAGGGGGCTACTCCAAAAGATGGTCCATCAGCAGGAATTACAATGGCTACCGCTCTAGTTTCGGCGCTTACAGGACGTGCTGTTAAAAAAGAAGTTGGGATGACAGGAGAAATCACGTTACGCGGGCGTGTCCTTCCAATAGGTGGGTTGAAGGAAAAATCTTTAAGTGCTCACAGAGCCGGTATTACGACGATTATTATTCCTGAAGAAAATGCGAAAGATATTGATGATATTCCAAAAAGTGTACGTGATGATTTGACATTCATTAAGGTTAACCATTTAGATCAAGTATTAGACCATGCATTGGTGGGAGAAGCAAATGAAAGTAAATAACGCTGAGATTGTTATTAGTGCAGTTAGTCAAAAGCAATATCCAAATGATCGCTTGCCAGAGATTGCCTTGGCAGGCAGATCAAATGTTGGTAAATCTTCTTTTATTAACAAATTAATTAACCGTAAAAATTTGGCAAGAACATCATCTAAACCAGGGAAAACACAGACATTAAATTTTTATAAAATCAATCAGTTTTTTTACTTTGTTGATGTTCCTGGCTATGGCTATGCTAAAGTCTCAAAATCAGAGCGTGATAAATGGGGCGTCATGATGGAAGAGTACTTTGAAACTAGAGATACTTTGAAAGCTGTTATGCTTATAACAGACATCCGTCATGAACCGACTGCTGATGACATTAGCATGTATCAATTTTTAAAACACTTTGAACTACGAGTTATCGTGATTGCAACTAAGCTAGATAAAATTGCTAAAGGGAAAAAAGCTAAACACCTAAAAAGAACTAGGGAAACACTCCAAATGGACAAAGATGACTTAGTTATTCCATTCTCCGCTGAAACAAGTGAGGGCAAGGATGAAGCTTGGGGTGTAATTAGACAATATCTATAAAACTACTTAGTAGAGAACCTGGCTTATCACCAAGCCTTGTGTATACTTCACTGCTAAAAAAGCCTTGATGAAGCCTTCATCAAGGCTTTTTTAGTATCAATAGAAAAGACAGTGTCATTCGTTTATTAGAGTATTATGGTGCATTTATTAATATTTGTAAGGTACAAAGAGATATTTTCATTACAGTGGTGAATTTGTACAAATAGTCAAAAATATAGAATTGCATGCAATTAGTATATTTTCTGTTAACTTGTTATAATTATATAAATTAGTTCTGAAAAGAATATAGATTTATACATATTATTGTGCGGGCTAAAATATAAAAGGGGATGTGTTGATCATTAAGAAACTAACTATTATATTAATTTTCACTTTGCTAACTTTGCTGTTGGCAGCATGTGGATCAGATGAAGGATCTGAAACAACTGGGGATAGTACATCAGGTGATGCTTCAGGTGAAGAATTTAAATTAATTGAAGAAGGAAAGCTTAACTTTGCTGCTTCTGGAGAGTTCAAGCCATTTAGTTATATGAAAGATGGAGAAATGATTGGCTATGACATTGCAGTAGCTGAAGCAATTGCTGAAAAGCTTGGTCTAGAAGCTGTACAGCAAAAAGCTAAATTTGCTGCCATTGTAACTGGTGTAAAATCTGGTCGTTATGATATAGCGGTGGCAAGCCATACAATAAATGAGAAACGTCTTAAGGAGGTCAACTTCTCAGATCCTTACTACTATTCAGGTCCAGTGATATATACACGACCTGACAGTGACATTGAGTCAGCTGCCGATCTAGAAGGTAAAGAAATTTCCGTTTCAAGGGGCTCTACTTATGTAGATATTGCCAAAAAATATACCGATGATATTCCACAGGTAGACAGTGATGTTGTTGCACTGCAATCACTTGCAAAGGGTCACCATGATGCAGTAATTACAGATAAGATTACCGGTCAAACAGCAATTGACAGTGGTTTGAAAATAGAAAGCCGTGGACAATTGGGTGTCAGTAAACAAGCTGTTGCGGTTGCAAAAGGTAACGATAAATTATTGAAAGCAATTAACGAAGCTTTACAGGAATTAAAAGAAAGTGGAAAACTTGCAGAACTATCAAAAGAATGGATTGGTGTAGACATTACCGACGAACCTAAAGAAGTAAAATAAGATATGAGGAAGCAAATGTGCGCTTATTAAGCGCACATTTGTCCCTTTAAGGAGTGAAACAATTGTCAGCAATAACGCACTTTTTTGATGTGTTTATCGGAAGTTTAGACGTCTTTATTGAGGGTCTCAAACTTACATTTCTATTATCAGCAGCCTCATTGGTTATTGCGTTTGGTATCGGCTTAGTTTTTGCCATATTTAAAATTTCAAATATAAAAATTTTAGAGTGGATCGCTGACGCATATATATGGATCGTTCGCGGTACGCCACTTATAGTACAAATATTCGTTCTGTATTATGGTTTGTCTGAAATTATACTTTTATCTCCATTTTGGGCAGGGACAGCAGGACTTGCTTTTCATAGTGGAGCTTATATCGCTGAAATTATTCGTGGTTCAATTCAATCTATTGATAAAGGGCAAACCGAAGCAGGACGTACACTCGGTATGACACAAGGACTTACAATGCGGAGAATTATTTTGCCACAGGCTTTTCGCCGTGCAGTTCCCTCACTTGGTAACCAATTCATTATAGGTATAAAAGACTCCTCGCTTGTATCTTTCATTGGAATGCAGGAATTATTTGGTGTAGCTAGTACACTTGGCTCCAATAACTTTGATTACCTACCGTATTATTTGACTGTAGCTGTTTATTACCTATTTATTGTACTAATACTTACTTTAGCAGTTAATAAACTTGAGAAAAAATTGTCTAAAAGCGATTAACAGGGGGTGTTTAGTATGAGTGAGAAACAAGAAATGATAAAAGTAGAAAAATTAAATAAATCTTTTGGCGATTTGCATGTACTTAAAGACATTGATATGACAGTAAAAGAAAGTGATGTTGTTGTATTAATAGGTGCTAGTGGATCTGGAAAAAGTACTCTACTTCGTTGTTTGAACTTTTTGGAAATGAAAAACAGTGGAATTATAACTATAGAGGGCGAACAAATCGAAAAAAATACACATAACCTGAACAAGGTTCGAGAACGTGTTGGAATGGTGTTTCAACATTTTAATCTTTTTCCACATAAGACCGTGCTTGGTAACGTAATTGAAGCACCAACCCAGGTGAAGGGTATCAAGAAAGAAGATGCAATTAGAGATGGTAAGGAACTATTGGAAAAGGTTGGTCTTGCTGACAAATATGATGTATATCCATCAACATTGTCTGGGGGCCAAAAACAAAGAGTTGCGATAGCACGTGCTTTAGCAATGAAACCGGATGTAATGCTTTTTGATGAACCAACATCGGCACTTGACCCTGAATTGGTAGGAGAAGTATTATCTACTATGAAACAGCTTGCTGAAGAAGGAATGACGATGGTGGTCGTGACACATGAAATGGGATTTGCTCGTGAAGTAGGCGATAGAGTCATTTATATGCATGATGGAAAGATTGTTGAACGCGGAGATCCCAAAGAATTGTTTGATAGTCCACAAGAAGAACGTACACAAGCATTTTTAAGTTCAATTCTGTAAAAAAAGTAAACGTGCTGAATCTGGCACGTTTACTTTTTTCGTTTGAGCAAAAGTAATCCTAAGGCAATTAACACAACTGGCCAAAACATCTCGAGTAGTTTAACTAGTTGATAAAACCAACTTAAATAGGATGGGAGATTTACGGAAAATACTATCATTAGTGAGACACTAACAAGAACAAGACCTGTGAATAGTCCATCCCTGGTTTTAAGAAAGCGTATAATGAAGGCAATACCAACAATTAGTAAGTAAATTCCCCAATGATCAATCCAGAATGAATAATGATTAATTCCATGAAAATGGATTCCAAGCCCCAGAATAATCGTACCACTAAGCAGGTTCTGATAATCTTTTGTTTTGTAGCAATGTATAAGGAAAGCTAGACCGATAATAATAAATAGAGTAGGCCAAGAATAAAAATCTGTGATGATTGGAATTTCTAGTTTGCTTAATAAAAAATACAAACCAATTCCAATTAATAAATAGCCTGAAAATACATTTTGTTTTTTCATTAGGTTTCCTTTCTTTAACTCAAGTATATAGCAAATCGATTTCTTGCTTATGACATTCTGTTATGATAAAGTACATACGAGTTCGTAAACAAATATAAATTAAAATAAATGGATTCAAAATCTGTTCACATTTTAACAGAAATAGCACTTATTATCTATGTTATAATTAAAAAAGATTATGTTTTAAGATTTGTTGGGGGTAGATCGTTGTGCATATATTAAAAGTAGGGTTTAACTATAAATCAGCCCCAGTTGAAGTTAGGGAAAAATTGACGTTTTCTGAACAGGACATTAATAATGCGATGTTGCTTTTGCACACACAGAAAAGCATTTTAGAAAATGTAATTGTTTCTACATGTAACCGCACTGAAATATATGCTGTGGTTGATCAAGTTCACACTGGACGTTATTATATAAAACAATTTTTAGCAGATTGGTTTCAAATAGATAAAGAGGAGTTCTCTCCTTATTTGCGTATTTTAGAAGCTGATAGTGCAGTTGAGCATTTATTTAAAGTTTCTGCTGGTCTTGATTCCATGGTTCTAGGTGAAACTCAAATTCTTGGACAAGTAAAACAAGCATTTTTAACTGCTCAAAAAATGAGAACTACTGGAACAATTTTTAATGAATTATTTAAACAAACAGTTACTTTTGCGAAAAAGGCCCATAAGGACACAGCTATTGGTGAGCATGCTGTGTCAATAAGCTATGCTGCAGTTGAATTAGCAAAAAAAATATTTGGCGATCTGCAACACAAACACATCGTTATATTTGGCGCAGGAAAAATGGGAGAATTAGCTGTTAAAAATCTTTATGGCTCTGGTGCTAAGAAGATAACAATGGTAAACCGTACATTTGAAAAAGCGGTTGAACTAGCTAATAAATTTGATGCAACCGCTGAGCACGCTGAAAACCTGTTAGCCGTATTGCAGGAAGCGGATATTCTAATTAGCTCAACTGGTTCGGATTCTGTCGTAATTACCAAAGATATGATTGAACCAATACAGAAAAAGCGCAAAGGAAGCCCGTTGTTCTTAGTGGATATTGCAGTACCACGAGACATTGATCCTGCAATCAGTCAGCTAGACAGTATTTTTTTGTATGATATAGATGACCTGCAGCATATAGTTGACCAAAATTTAAATTCACGAAAAAAAGCTGCAGTTGCAATAGAGATTATGCTTGAAGCTGAAATTGTCATGTTTAATGATTGGTTACAAACTTTAGGTGTTGTTCCTGTCATTTCGGCATTAAGACAAAAAGCGCTATCTATTCAGGAAGAAACAATGGAGAGCATCGAGCGTAAAATGCCTGATTTAACAGCGCGGGAAAAGAAAGTGTTAAATAAGCACACAAAAAGTATCATTAATCAATTGCTAAAAGAACCTGTCAATCAAGCGAAAGAACTGGCTGCAGGAAAAAATTCAGATGAAAAGCTAGCGCTGTTTATGGATATATTCGGTATCAAACAAGAAGTACAGGAAGAATTGGACAAGCAATCCCAAAAAAACAATGAACTGAGCAATGCAGAAAAAGATAAGAAAATATCCTTTCCATTAGTAGAAAACGTAACGACGAATTAAGATGAAAGGATATTACCACTATGTTTGAATCCAGATGGCTTTATGAGATTATTCTAATCATTTATGGTCTAAGTGTAACCTGCTATTTTATTGATTTTATTCAAAGTAACCAGAGAGCTAATCGGATGGCTTTCTGGTTACTTAGTATGGTCTGGGTTATTCAAAGCTTTTTTTTATTTAAACAAGCGTTTGTCGACCATAGCTTTCCTGTACTTTCCCTGTATGATGGTTTGTTTTTTTACGCCTGGGTATTAGTAACTTTTTCATTAATTATTAACCATTTGTTTTCCATACATTTTATTGTATTTTTTACTAATTTGTTTGGATTCTTTATTTTACTGATGTATATACTCACTGAAGCACAGCAGCAGGGGTTGGCACAAGGTGTTCAATTAGTAAACGAAATATTAATTACACATATTACATTGTCCATTGTTTCTTATGGATTTTTCACACTATCCTTTTTGCTTTCTATTATGTATCTGGTTCAGTACCGATTACTAAAAAACAAACAGGGTATTAACTGGATGTGGAGGCTAGGAGATTTAAAGCAGTTAGATCAATATTCTTTTAAAGCAGTAACATTAGGTGTTCCATTGTTATTACTTGGTATAATTCTCGGAGTAGTTTGGGCATATGTCTCAAATGCGGAGTTTTACTGGTTTGACCTTAAGACATTGGGTTCGATATTTGTACTTGGTGTATATACGCTTTATTTAGTATTACGAATGGTAAAAGGGCATCAAGGAAAATCAATAGCAATCTACAATACTGCAGCTTTTCTAATACTACTGATTAATTTTCTGCTATTTAGTTTATTATCAAATTTTCATCTCTAAGGAGGAGACAGAATCATGCGTAAAATAATTGTTGGAACTAGAAAAAGTAATCTTGCATTAACCCAAACTGAGTGGGTAATCAATGAGCTGAAAAAAGCTGGTGTTCCATATGAGTTTGAAACTAGAAAAATAATGACAAAAGGGGATAAAATCCTTGATGTCACGTTATCAAAAGTTGGAGGTAAGGGACTTTTCGTAAAAGAAATTGAACAGGCTATGTATGATAAGGAAATAGATTTCGCTGTTCATAGTATGAAAGATATGCCATCCGTTATGCCAGAAGGGCTAACCATTTCTTCCATTCCAGAACGAGCAGATCATAGAGATGCTTATATTTCCAAAGACAACGTAAAATTAAACGATTTACCTGATGGCGCTATTGTTGGTACAAGCAGTTTAAGAAGAGCAGCGCAAGTCCTGGCTCAGCGTCCTGATGTTAAGATAAAATCAATCCGTGGCAATATCGAAACCCGCTTACGTAAACTTGAAGAAGAGGATTATGACGCAATCATATTAGCTGTGGCAGGAATGCAGCGAGTTGGTTGGAATGAAAATCTGATTACCGAATACCTTGACCCGGAAATGTGTGTACCTGCAGTTGGACAAGGAGCACTAGCTATTGAGTGCCGCGAGGATGATACGGAAGTACGGGAAATGCTAGCCAAAATTAATAATGAATATTCGACTATTACGGTTACTGCAGAACGGACATTTTTAAAGTTATTAGAAGGTAGCTGCCAAGTACCGGTTGCTGGCTATGCTCACTTGGAGAATGAAGAAATCGTATTAAATGCTCTTGTGGCAAGTGCAGATGGAACAACTGTATTAAGTGAAACTGTACGAGGTACTAATCCAGTTGCAGTTGGAGAAGAGGCAGCCACTAAGTTAATTGCTCGAGGTGCAAAAAAAATTGTGGATGAAGTGAAAGAGGAGCTTGAGTAAACAATGGAACAACTATTAGAAGGAAAAGAGATTTTTATAACCAGGGAAAAAAGTAAAGCAAAATCTCTTGCTGATTTAATAGTTGAACTTGGTGGTGTGCCTGTTCAAATTCCATTAGTCAAAGTGACTTGTAAAAGCTTTGCAGTAGAACGACTTGAAAAGTTCATAAATTACGAATGGATAATTTTCACAAGTGCAAATGGTGTTGATTGTTTTTTTAAGCAACTAAACCAGCAAGAACTCGACCTAATCAAGTCCAACACCCCAAAATTTGCTGTTGTCGGTCATAAAACAGAAAAAGCTCTGCATGAATACGGCTTATCAGCAAGTTTTCTTCCTTCCGTTTATAATGCTAAAACATTAGCAATAGAATTTTTACAACGGATCCCATTAAAGGGCCCTCTATTAATAGTGAAAGGGAGCAAGTCCCTTAATGTTATTCAAGAAGACCTAGTTAAACATGGTGTAGGTTTTGACGAAGTGATATCCTATAAAACCATGAGTGATTTTGATAGTCAGGCGACGTTAAAAAACTATCTTAACAAAAGGTATCCTGATTACCTTACTTTTACTAGTCCATCAGCTGTGGATGCATTTTTGGAGATGGGCATAGAAGCTAAACATATCGAAAAACTAAAGGATCTTCCTTGTGTTTGTATCGGTACAACAACCGAGTCTCGCGCAATAGAAAATGGGTTTAATCAGACAATGTCACCAAACTATTTTACAATTGAGGGAATAGTCAACACTATTTCTCACTACATAAAACGAAAGGATAGGTTGCAATGACTAATAATTTTGAGTTTAAGCGTCATCGTAGACTTCGTTCATCGGCTACAATACGAAAGATTGTGCGCGAGAATCACCTTCGAAAAGAGGACTTAATATATCCGTTCTTTGTTATAGAGGGAGAAAACATACGCAATGAAGTTTCTTCTATGCCGGGGGTTTTCCAATTATCACTAGACAACCTTTCAGATGAGATGAAAGAGGTACGAGATTTAGGGATCTCTTCCGTAATTGTCTTTGGTGTTCCAAATGAGAAAGACGAAATTGGTACAGGGGCTTATGTGAATGATGGGATTGTGCAACAGGCAATTCGTCTTATTAAAAAAGAAGTGCCAGAATTGTTATTAATAGCAGACACATGCCTGTGTGAATTTACGTCTCATGGTCATTGTGGAGTTATTCATAATGAAGATGTTGACAATGATGAATCATTAAAATTGTTAGCAAAAACTGCTGTTTCTCAAGTTGAAGCTGGAGCAGATATCATTGCGCCTTCAAATATGATGGATGGATTTGTTATAGCAATCCGTACTGCGCTGGATGAAGCTGGCTACTCTTCAATTCCAATTATGTCTTATGCAGTTAAATATGCTTCGGCGTTCTATGGACCATTTCGTGACGCTGCTGATAGTACCCCGCAATTTGGGGATCGTAAATCGTACCAGATGGATTCAGCAAATCGGTTAGAAGCTATTCGTGAAGCAGAATCGGATATCGAGGAAGGGGCAGATTTTCTTATCGTCAAACCTGCTTTGTCTTATCTCGATATCGTTCGGGACATCAAAGATAACTTCAACGCACCGATTGTAGCTTACAATGTTAGTGGTGAGTACGCAATGGTTAAAGCGGCTGCAATGAATGGATGGATTGACGAGAAATCACTGGTATTAGAAAAGCTTACATCAATGAAACGAGCAGGAGCGGATCTTATCATAACCTATTTTGCAAAAGATGTCGCACGTTGGTTAAGTGAGTAATCGATAAAAAATACTTAAATGAGGTGAGCTTGTATGAAACAATTTGATCAATCAGTTGACGCATATAAAGAAGCAGTAGATCTAATGCCCGGTGGTGTTAATTCACCTGTAAGAGCATTCAAATCTGTTGGTATGTCCCCAATATTCATGGAATCTGGCAAAGGTTCAAAAATCAAAGATATCGATGGCAACGAATATATTGATTATGTACTAAGCTGGGGGCCATTAATTCACGGACATGCAGATGACCGTGTTGTCTCAAAACTGAAGGAAACCGCTGAAAAAGGTACTAGCTTTGGTGCACCAACATTAATAGAAAATAAATTGGCACAGCTAGTGATTAATCGGGTGCCGTCGGTCGAAATGGTTAGAATGGTTAACTCAGGAACAGAAGCAACTATGAGTGCTTTACGTGTTGCTAGAGGTTATACTGGCCGCGACAAAATTTTAAAATTCGAAGGGAATTACCATGGTCATGGTGATTCATTATTGATCAAAGCTGGATCTGGTGTAGCAACGTTAGGATTACCAGACAGTCCTGGAGTACCAGCTTCAGTAGCTGAGAATACAATTACAGTTCCTTATAATGACCTGGAAAGTTTACGTCTTGCGTTTGCCAACTATGGTAGTGAAATTGCAGCTGTTATCGTCGAGCCTGTTTCAGGAAATATGGGTGTAGTCCCTCCTCAGGATGACTTTCTGCAGGGGTTAAGGTCAATCACACAAGATTATGGAACAATCCTTATTTTTGACGAGGTAATGACTGGCTTTCGTGTTGGTTACGAATGTGCACAGGGATATTTTGGGGTGATTCCTGATATGACCTGTTTAGGCAAAGTTATCGGTGGTGGACTACCAGTTGGAGCATATGGTGGTAAGCGTGAAATCATGGAGCATGTTGCTCCATCTGGCCCTATCTATCAAGCTGGAACATTGTCTGGTAATCCCCTTGCTATGACTGCAGGATATGAGACATTAAATGCATTAACAGAAGAAAGCTATACTAAAATGAATGAAAAAGTCGATCAGTTAGTTGCTGGGTTTGAACAGGCTGCAATTGATTTTGATATTCCACTACAAATAAATCGTGCTGGCTCTATGGTAGGCGTTTTCTTTACCAATGAACCTGTACAGGATTTTGATAGTGCCAAAAAATCAAATTTAGATTATTTTGCACAGTATTATCGTGCAATGATTGAAGCAGGTATCTTTCTGCCCCCTTCTCAATTCGAAGGTTTATTTTTATCGACAGCGCATACAGATGAAGATATAGAGAATACAATCAATGCAATAAGACAAGCTTTCTCTCAAATAAACAAATAAAGATTAGGCATGCTATCAATTAATTTTGATAGCATGCTTTTTTGTTGTTTGGACTATAGATTTCAAAGATTGTGACTAACTAGACACCTAAACAGCCACGTCCAACGCAGGAGTCCAGGACGTATTAGTACCGATAAAGTCACAGTACGGGGCGTTTTTATGGGCTCGCATAAAAGGGCGCTTGCGCTTTTGTTCTTAGGTATAAAATCTTAAAATCATATAATGCAAACTGAAATCATATAGTGATATAAACAATATGTTTATTTTTAGTATTGGGAAGGAGGAAATAATTTGGCGCAAGAAAATGCAGTGTTTAGCTTTGAGCTTAATGAATCACTTTACTTTGAACGGGGACAGGAAGTTGCAGAAGTTATTAGTATAGCACTTGAACCTGAGATATCTATTCAGCCATTTAATGATTATATATCTATTAGAGGAGTAATTGAATTAAAAGGGGAATACCAAAGAGTTAATGATGGTGATGAGAGAAATAATGATCCTATTTCAGATGAATATCCTGCCCGTCGATATGTAGAGCAGGTATTTGAATCGGAGAGGGGAGAAACATCCTTTTCTCATCGTTTCCCCGTAGAAATATCTGTTCCAACTTATCGCGTAAATGATATGGATGATGTAACAGTGTCTATTGACTACTTTGATTATGAGATTCCTGAGCAAAACCAACTCAGGTTAACATCAATCATTGCCATTCAGGGGATAAATGATGTTATAGAGACAAAAACGGACACTGAATCAGTAGAGCAAAATCAAGAAGAAGTTTTTACATTGAAAGATAATTACGAAGATACATTTCGTTTTGACGTAAAGGAAGAGGTAGAAGCTAACCAAGCACAAAAACCTGAAGAGAGCTATGAACAGGAAGAAATAGATACAAGTGTTCAGGAATTAGCGCAAACACGTGAAACGTATATGCCACGCGATGAATATTTGAATGATGAAGAATTAGATGAAGAAGTACCCGAAAGGATACCTAAGTCATCTGTAAAACCCTCAGAGGATAAAGAGAAAGACGAAGAGGAAGAAAAAGGTGAAAAGATTGATTACTTGTCTAATATGTTTAGGCAGGACGAAGAAAGATATTCTAAAATGAAATTATGTATCGTACAGGATAATGATACCATTGACACCATTGCGGAGAGATATCAGGTAAATCCACTTCAAATTTCTAAACAAAATAAGTTGGACGAAGATACAATAACTGAAGGACAGTTACTTTATATCCCCGTAAATTCAAGCAAGTAAAAGGCACTAAATCTGTAATATTAGATAAAAGTTAAATAATTGTTTATTTTGCAAGGCGGTTCTTTAAGATTATTGACAAAGTCTATAATCTGCGACGTGACTAAACGTGACGGTTGATTCCATGGTCACGACGGGTGATATTTCTGGATAACGGTTGATTCCATGGGCACGAGTGGCCACCCGAGGAAAGAGACTGGCCGTAGCGGAAATCAACACAACAGCTACGTCGCACTTTTCATCAACTGCGAGGGTTAAGGAGCAACAAAACTTTACAAAAGAGTCTTTTGCAAACTTAATTTAAAACTTCTATATTTTTGCCCGCATTAAGATCCTAAGTCAGGCCGCTAATTTATAGTGGTTTGACTTAAGACTTATGGGTTAAATTTAATACAAAAAGGTTTGCATGGCTTTTGGAATGTGAGGAGTTCTATGGAAAATTATAATAAAAATACATATGGAAAAAGGCTTTCTATATCAGACATATATCGAAATATTGGAGCTGCACATCATAGTACGTTACAGACTATACCTATCAATAAAGAAAATATTCAAAAAGATTTTAAGAAATATTATGATTCCTGTATTGAATATCAGAAGCGGTTCGAACAATATATAGATGAATTTGAACAGAAGAGATATATGGCGCCGGTTGAGTTGTTAATTTGTACGCATTATCGTGACATAGATTACATAGTAAGAGAATTATTAAATCGTCTAGACCAATTTAATTCGGAGATATTGAAAGTGAGTGAGTGGAGATATTGTCTTTGTTATGGTCAAAATAATATTAAAAATTTGCTAGTAAAAGGAAACCTATACCAAAGCAGTCAGACAGATTATTTTCATGCTAATGCAGTACTTGATATCGTATCAATGATTAAATGCCAGTTATATAACCTGGATTTGGGAACTACGAACCTTTCAGAGTACTTTACTCTATATAGAAAAGAGAACAGTCTCGTTCAGATTGAAAAAGAATTACTTGCTATTTATCTGCTCGATCCTACAGAATACTTCCAAACTGTTGAGGGTTATGCAACCAGAACTACCGACCAATCCATGATGGAGTACATAATGGTATTAAAACGTAACCAACGATTTTTACTCCAGATGGTTGACTGGTCCAGAAATAACTTAAATTTGGAAAGTAATGACGATACAGATTAAATCCATTCCAAGTAGAAAGCAACAAAAACACCTATTAAAATACCTAACAAAAAGACATCAAAAGTAGTTGGAATAAACAGTGTGCGTATTAGTTGAAAAATCACAATCGGTAATGTCACTTTTTCTATAACAATAATGCAATTTCTCGCCCATGGTGGCATCTTATACCTATAATATCTAGCCATAATGCTGTCACGCCCTTCACAAATAAAATTATTTTTATTATAATATGTATAAACACCTTGTTTTTGTGCAAAGTATAGTAATATTAGTTGATTTTTTAGCCGGAAATAGGTAGTATGATAAATAATAAACTGAAAAACAAAAGGCAATGATTGGGAAGAGTACAAGGTAATACCTTAAGAGAGGGAAATACAAGCTGAGAATTTCCCAGGTCTATTTACTTGGAATGTCGCCCATGATGCTACTTCTTTGAAATTTATTTGGTAGAAGAAGTCGGATTAGATCCGTTACAAATGATGAGTGTGCATGTTTATTTTTAGCCTGCAAACGAAGGTGGTACCACGGAAGCAATCTTTTCGTCCTTTATAGGATGGAGGGATTTTTTTGTGTTTCATGGAATTATTTTTTATAAAAAGACGGGTATCGCATTGCTAGCATTACTAGTTTGAGGAGGAAAAATTATGTCAGACAAACAAAAAAATGAATTACCTTCAAAATATAATCCCGAGTCTGTGGAAAAGAACCGTTATCAGTTTTGGTTAGATGGGAAATATTTTGAAGCTACTGGTGATCCTGAAAAAGAACCTTTCACTATCGTAATACCCCCACCAAACGTAACTGGCAAGCTGCACTTGGGTCATGCTTGGGATACTGCTATGCAAGACACTGTTTCAAGAATGAAACGTATGCAAGGGTATGATGTTTTATGGTTACCTGGGATGGACCATGCGGGGATTGCCACGCAGGCTAAGGTGGAAGCGAAGTTAAGGGAGCAAGGTGAATCCCGCTACGACCTTGGCCGCGAAAAATTTATTGAAAAAGTATGGGATTGGAAAGAAGAGTATGCTAGTGTTATTCGCCAACAATGGGAAAAGTTAGGACTAGGTTTAGACTATTCACGCGAACGATTTACAATGGATGAGGGCTTATCTGAAGCTGTTCGTGAAGTATTCGTAAGTCTGTACAATAAAGGATTAATTTATCGTGGAGAATATATCATAAATTGGGATCCAAAAACAAAAACAGCACTATCAGATATTGAAGTTATTCATAAGGAAATACAAGGACATTTTTATCATTTAAGATATCCAATTAAGGATAGTGACCTGTCTATTGAAATTGCAACTACACGACCTGAAACGATGCTTGGTGATACTGCAATTGCAGTACATCCAAAAGATGAACGTTACAAGCATCTAGTAGGTAAAAAGGTTGTTTTGCCAATTGTTGGCCGTGAAATTGAAATAGTTGCTGACGATTATGTTGACCGTGAGTTTGGTTCTGGTGCTGTTAAGATAACACCTGCCCATGATCCGAATGATTTTGAAATTGGAAATAGGCATAATCTTGAGCGTGTATTGGTAATGAATGAAGACGGTTCAATGAATGAAAATGCAGGGAAATATAAAGGCCTTGATCGGTTTGATTGTCGTAAACAAATTGTAAATGATCTAAAAGAACTTGGCGTACTATTTAAAATAGAAGATCATACACATACAGTTGGTCATTCCGAACGAAGCGATGCTGTTGTTGAACCATATTTGTCTACACAATGGTTTGTTAATATGCAGCCGCTTGGAAATGCTTCCGTTGAAATGCAAAAAGGTGATAATAAAGTAAATTTTGTACCGGAACGATTTGAAAATACCTACCTTAATTGGATGGATAATATTAGAGATTGGTGTATCTCCAGGCAATTGTGGTGGGGACATCGAATTCCGGCATGGTATCACAAAGAAACCAATGAACTGTATGTTGGAAAAGAAGCTCCAGCTGACATAGAAAATTGGGAACAGGATGAAGATGTGTTGGATACCTGGTTCTCGTCTGCTTTATGGCCTTTTTCGACAATGGGATGGCCAGATAAAGATTCAGAGGATTTTAAGCGTTATTTCCCAACCGATGTATTGGTTACTGGTTATGATATTATTTTCTTTTGGGTTGCCCGAATGATTTTCCAATCGATTGAATTTACAGAAGAACGTCCATTTAAAGATGTGCTCATGCATGGCTTAATTCGAGATGCGGATGGACGCAAAATGAGTAAATCCCTTGGAAACGGTGTTGATCCGATGGAGGTTATCGATAAATACGGTGCTGATTCACTTCGATACTTTTTATTAACTGGATCTTCTCCAGGTCAGGATCTTCGTTTTTATTGGGAAAAGGTAGAATCAACTTGGAACTTTGCCAATAAAATATGGAATGCATCACGGTTCTGTCTAATGAATATGGAGGAGTTCACTTACGACGACATTGATTTAACAGGTGAAAAATCGGTAGCAGATAAATGGATTTTAACTAGACTTAATGAAACGATTGACCATGTATCTAAAAATACAGCAAAATATGATTTCGGTGAAGCGGGACGTCATTTGTATAATTTTATATGGGATGACTTTTGTGATTGGTATATTGAAATGGCCAAGTTACCATTATATGGTGAAGACGCTGTTAAAAAGAAGACAACCCAATCTATACTTGCTTATGTTCTAGATAATACAATGCGCATGCTGCATCCATTCATGCCTTTCATTACAGAGGAAATCTGGCAACAGCTGCCTCATAAAGGTGAGTCTATTACAATCGCTAGCTGGCCAGAGGTTCGTAAAGATTTTCATGATGAGAAAGCAATGGATGAAATGGAAAAATTAGTTTCAATTATAAAATCTGTACGTAACATTCGTGCTGAAGTAAACACACCAATGTCAAAACAAATTAAACTGCTTATTCAGGCTGAAGACATTACAATCTCTGAACTTGAAGCAAACCGTAGCTATTTAGAGCGTTTTTGTAACACAAGCGAGCTTGTAATTGCTTCGGACATAGAAGTACCAGAAAAAGCTATGTCAGCTGTTGTAACGGGGATAGAATTATTTCTCCCACTTGAGGGTTTAATTGATATTGAAAAAGAACGCCAACGATTAGAAAATGAACTGGAAAAGTGGAATAAGGAAGTTTCGCGGGTTCAAAAGAAACTATCAAACGAAGGATTTGTCAAAAAAGCTCCTGAATCAGTGGTAAATGAAGAAAAAGAGAAGGAACAGGACTATCTAGAAAAGCATGCAAAAGTAAAAGCACGTTTAATGGAGTTAGATAACTAAAAAGAAACGGAATTTCATTTGATGATGAAATTCCGTTTCTTTTTTATTAATGGTACACCAGCATGTTATTAATGTGGTTAATGCCCGCTATTTCTACTATCCAATTTAGATTTGATATGGCTAACATACTTTTCCAGGATATTTACATTACCAACAGCACTTAAGATTCTAGAGCCAACAACATCTTCAATTTCATTAAATAATAATTTGCCACTATTACTAAATAAAAAGTCGATACCAACCATATCAAATTCAAAGTTATTTATTATTTTGTTTATTATTTTTAATTCATCATTGTTCAATTGATACCATTTCGCTGAACCACCAAGTTTAAAATTAGCACGGAAATCTTTTTTGTTTTCTCTGAGAACAGAACCAACTATTTCGTTGCCCACGACAAATACACGTAAATCCTTTCCAAAGGATACATTACATGATTGGAGGATGACTGTATCCGAGGTAAGGTCTGGTAGTTGATTTTGCCAATCCCGCTCATTTTCAATTAGATGAACATTATTCCCCCCATGGCCTGTTGATAGTTTCGCAACAAATGGGTAGTCTAATTTGTAAGAATCGTTCATTTGGCGGCCGTCGACAAAGATAGTGTCTACCATAGGAATGTTTAAGTTATGTACATGATGATGTGTTAATTCTTTGTTATTGCATATTTGTGAGATAGTTGCAGAATTAAACACATTAATTCCCAGCTCTTCAAGATGTAAACTTAAGAAAGGTTCATCGGTTCGCACAACAGCAAAGTCCGGAGGTTCGATCGAAACGTTATTTTTTATGATGCTTCGTTTATTATTTACAATCCCAATTGTAAAATTCTCTCTGTAAAGCAACTCTAATACTATATTTTGTAATTTAGCCTCGTTTATAAACCAATCAATGAATGATTGGTTTTCCAAAGCATCCTTCTTTTTATAAATTAACCAACCTTTATACGTCATAGAATCACCTTATTTAACTAGTTTGTTTTCCAATGATATAATCAACAATATCGTCTGCAACGTTAACGCCTGTGCATTCATACATATTACGAATATGCGCGTTAGAATTAATTTCACAAATAATTGGTTGATTATCTGCTCCGAACAGCAAGTCCACCCCTGCAAAATCGGCATTGATTGCTTTAGTAGCTGCCACTGCAATGTCAACCTCAGTTGTTGATGGTTGATAGGCTTGCATAGTGCCTCCAGCTGTTATATTAGCACGAAAATCATCAGATGCTGTCCTAACCATACCAGCAACTACTTGATCGCCAACAACATGCAAACGAATATCTTTTCCATAACTTGACCCAATAAATTCTTGGAAAATAAACGGTTTATCCTGTATAGATAAAACCGTTTGCTCTAAATCATCCCTGGAATGGACTAAGTAAACCTGCTCACCAAAAGAACCAAATGCTTCTTTTAAAATCATTGGCAATCCCAACACTTTGATAGCAGATTCGCAGACAGAATGATCAATTTCACTATCATTTATAAACATCTTTGGTGCTATTATGGTGTTTGGTATCGGCAAATTTTTAGATGCTAGTGCCTGGTAGGTCAAAATTTTATCATCACTCACACGAATAGAATCAGCGCTATTATAAACCTTTATCCCAATTAATTCTAATTGGTTTGCCAAATAAATATCTTTATCTGCAAAAATAACAAAATCCGGAAGTTGGTTATTAGCTTCAATAATTTCGAGTTTTTGACTAGTTAAGTAAGACAGAAGTTCATTATTTTTCCAAACCTTGGTAAAAACGCCCTTTTTACTTGCTGCTACTTGCAGCCATTCCGTATAATCTAAAAATTTATTGCCTTTTAAATATCCATTGTATACAATCCATCCGGTTATTTTCATTGGGAACACTCCTTTCTCATTCGAATAGTAAAATGATATACTATAGAAAATTAAATGTTTAAAAACTTGAAAGACCTGAGAAGATTCTTTCTTTTTTAACTAATCTATCATTATAAGTAGGTGTGTACATAGTGTTTAACAGTTTTTTGGAAGCAAAAACGTATTTACATGGACGAAAACATTTAGGAATTAAGCCTGGACTAGGTCGAGTGAAAATGTTGCTTCAGGTTCTAGACCATCCTGAAAAAAAAATAAACGGTATCCACGTAGCTGGAACAAATGGAAAGGGTTCAACAATTAATTTCATTAAAAATGCTTTAGTATCCAACAATTATAGGGTCGGTGTATTTGTTTCCCCAAGTGCAGTCGGCTTAAGGGAACATATGTTTATTAATGATACCCCAATAGACCACCATACTTTTGTAGAGTTGTTAAATTTTATGTATCCTGCAATTGTGGATTTGGATGAGCAGGGCGATCATCCTACTGAATTTGAAATAATTACGGTACTCGCCTTATTGTTTTTCGCTGATTCCTGTGATTTTGCATTAATTGAAACAGGAATGGGTGGTAGAGAAGACACAACAAATTGTTTTCATCCACTGCTTTCTATTATAACAAATGTTAGCCTTGATCATGTTAGTTTTCTGGGTAATACAGTAGATAAAATAGCTATACATAAAGCAGGTATTTTAAAATACAAAATACCTGCTATTATTGGTCCAATGTCTGATAAAGCAATGAAAGTAATTCAGGAAATAGCAGAAGCTAACAAAGTAAATCTATCACGATTTGGAAAAGAGTTCAAAATATCTGGTGGAAAAGACAATTATTTCTCTTGGGGAAACCAACTGTATAAGGAATTAGATGTTAGTCTGAAAATGATAGGTAGACACCAGCATACTAATGCTGCTATTGCTATAATGGCAATCGTTAAGCTTATTGAATTAGGGTATTTACTAGATATTGATTCGGCAGTAGGTGGGGTCGAGAATACACGAGTATCAGGCAGATTCGAGTTAATTTATCATAAACCACAAATATTCATTGATGGTGCACATAATGAGTCTGGTGTTCAGGCTTTTGTAGAAACTGTTAATAGTGTAAGTATGCAACAAAAAAAAAAACATGTGATCTTTGCCGCATTTAAAGATAAAGACATAGGGTCTATGTTGAAACTTCTTGAGGAGAATTTTGACAAAGTTATTTTGACTACATTCGATCATCCAAGAGCAGCAAGCATTACAGAATTAAAGAAGTATGCTGATTCTGTTAATTTTGTTATTAGGAAAGATTGGAAACAGGAAATTAATGAGACACTTAACTCATCAAATTTCGAAATAGATTTCTTTGTAACAGGGTCACTTGACTTTATTTTATCTGTTAGAAGTTTTATAGCAAAATAATAACTTATGTGGTATGTTTGTATTGTCAGAAATTTTATAAAAAATAGGCATAAAGTCACAATTAATAATTTTTCTGAAGGGGAGATGTAGTTAACATGGTTTCAAAAAAAAGAATAAATATATTATTAGTTATATGGTCGATACTATGGCCCCTTAGTCTTATAGCTACATATAATTACAATTTTTTAAATGTACAGGGACAACTTACTGATATAGTGTTATTCAGTGTTTTTATGTGTGTTGTTGCATTTTTCCCTTTAATGATTAGCCATTCACCAGTCTTTTTTGTGAATGGAATAAGTATAGCGGTATTCCTATCCTTTGGACTGTTTGTTGAAATAATATTAACACAACTAGCAATTTTACTCGTTTTAGCAAGAATTGGTGTTGGAAAAAAAGAGTATTATCGCTATCCATTGAATTTAACCATGTTTTCAGCGGTGTCCCTAATTGGTGCTTTTACTTTTTGGTTGCTGGGCGGGGATCATCAATCAATTGATTTTACTAGTTTTCAAGACATTGTAGCTATATTTGGCTATGCGATAACAGTATTTGTAGTCAATCAGTTGTTTATAAAGATGAACCATCGTGTTTTTTATAAAAGAAATGTTAAGTTATTTGACAAAGGATTCTTATGGGAAATACAATCCTCATTAATTGTGCTACCAGTTGGTTTCGTTTTATTTGTTTTATATACGGAAATAGGAAGAATTGCGATCTTTTATATGGGGATACCATTTGTCATGATTGCAATTATACTTAAACTTCTTTACTCCTATCAGGAAATTAATCGTTATTTAGAAGAAACAGGTGAAATTGGTCACCAGTTAACAAAAAAGATGGTAGTAAACGAGGTTTATGACGTTTTTATTAGTAAGATTGCTAATCTAGTAACAATGGATTGTGCTTATATTTACATGGTTGTCGATGAACACCTTGAATTAGTAAGATTTACTGATGCCAAAAATGAAATTCAGCCAACACATAGTAGATTGTCTAAGAATGAAGCATTTAGTGGGATGGTATGGGAAGAAAATAAACCCATATTGTATAATAATTCCAAGGAGTGGTCATTTTTAAAAGCCAATAAAATACCGAAAGATATGGAAAGTGTAATATCACTTCCGATAGAAACAAATAACAGTACAATTGGTATTGTAACGTTAGTTTCGAAAGAGAAAAATGCTTTCGGTAAGGTACATCTTCGAATTCTCGATATCCTAACTAATTATTTTGGTGTTGCAATAGAAAATGCAAAAAATTATGAGATAACAAAGCTGAATAGTGAAAAAGATGGTCTTACTAAATTGTATAATTATCGTTATTTTAACAATGCTGTTGAAGAGTACGGATCCAACATTACTAAAAGCAGTATATACTCCTTAATATTGTTGGATTTAGATCACTTTAAACAAGTAAATGACAAATATGGACATGAAGCAGGGAATGAGATTTTACGCTTGTTTGCAGATACATTAACAGAGTTCATTGGTGAAAAAGGATTGGTTGCAAGGTATGGTGGAGAAGAATTTGTAATATCTCTACCACATATAAATCTAACAGAAGCCTGTAAACTGGCAGAGTCGTTAAGAGCCTTGATTGCAGAGACGCCATTTCCCGTGATGAAGCACATTTTTCCACATAATGATGTGGAGTATGTTTCTGTCACTGCTAGTATTGGCGTTTCTGCTTACCCAGATCACTGTGAAACACTAAATGAGCTAATTCGACATGCTGATCGCGCAATGTATCTTGGAGCAAAACAACGTGGTAGAAACAAAGTAGCAGTCTATCAGGAACTACAACCAAATTAAATTACCTTTTTAATACACAAGAAACTAACTTGTGTATTTTTTCTTGGAAACTAAGGCCTTCACCATTAAAGTATGGCGATAAACCAAGTTTCTAAAAAAATTAAAACCTTTTTCTAATAGATAGAAAAGCTTTTCAATACTGCAGTTTTTGTTGAACTGTTTTTAATAGACTATGACAAAACTCCTCTTACTTTTCAGTCTGGCTATGATAGAGTATAGAAAACTTATGAAAGTGGGGGGACAAAGTGAATGATCGCAAAACTATAATCGTATGGATGGACGGGAAGAAAACAAAACTTACTAAAAAGAAAAACGTCCAACATTCCCATATTAATTCTGAGATTGCAGCCGCTAAGGAGACTAATGAAGATGATCAAATCCCTACTTATGTTCGAGAAAACTCATTTGAAACGGAAGAATTTTTTAAAACTAGTACTAGTAAAAGGAAGGGATCCAAAACATATAAACATATATTTACAGCAATTATTTCAGCTATTGTGTTAGGAACAGCTCTCGGAATCTTTATGCTGAATATGTTCACAAATATAGATATAAATTCAGGCCCAGTGGCTGGTAAGATGAATTCATCAACAGATTCTACTAATAATGATGCAGGAAATACGGGTAATGGCACTGTTGTCTCAAAATCGTCTACTTATTCACTCGAAGGATTCAAAGCATTTGTGCTTCAAGCCGGTCTTTTTAATGAAAATTCAAGTGTCACTGCAGTGCAGGATCAATTTAAGCAACCAGGAATTCCAACTATGGTTTGGAAAAAAGGCGAGAAATTTTATCTTTTTGCCACTGTAACTAATACAAAGGATCAGGCAAATGCTATAAAATCCTCATACAAAAACTTAAACCTTGAAACGTATGCTAAAGAATGGTCGGTTAAAAAAGCAGAACTTAAAATTACGGAAGCAGAATACAAATGGCTTCAGGATTTTCACACTTTGTGGAATAAAACACTAGAAAATGTATCAAATAATAAAAAATTCTCCTCGACTGATTGGAATAGCTGGGTTAAAGCCTATCCGGCACAGGGTGAAAAAACACGTGAATTTTACGAAGCTATTAAAAAACTTGATCCGAAAATTGGAGAAATTAGTCAAAATACCGCCCCGGTTACATTATTAAAGTTACTGAGAAATTACGAAAATTTGATAGTAAACTAAAAATAATCGTTCCAAATCTTTTCGTCAAGCTATGTCTTTTCCTTTTTGTCAGAAAAACTTATGCTCAAATCACATTTTTGTTTAAGAAGAAAATGCTATTATTGCCCAAATAACCATTCATTAATTGAATCTTACTTGTTTGCATGAAACTGGATATTCTCGCTATGATATTTTTACTCAAAGGGGGAAAAGTTATGACAATGCCGACAATAATGATTAAGGATGTGCCTAAAGAAGATCGCCCAAGGGAACGCTTGTTGAAGCTTGGGTCTGGTCATTTATCTAACCAGGAGTTATTGGCGATATTACTTGGGACCGGGACCAAGGAAGAATCTGTAATGACATTATCTCAACGAATACTAATGCATTTTGAAGGATTAAAACTATTGAAGGATGCGACGATTGAAGAGTTAACTGCTATAAGAGGTATAGGTGAAGCTAAAGGAGTTTTAATTCTTTCCGCAATTGAAATTGGTAAAAGGATGAATCAATACAAGCCTAATGACCGATACGTAATTCGATCCCCAGAAGATGGAGCAGATTATGTTATGGAGGAGATGCGAAATTTAAATCAAGAACACTTTGTTGTATTATTTTTAAACACAAAAAACCAAATTATTCATAATCAAACCATTTTTATCGGAAGTCTAAATGCATCAATTGTTCATCCAAGAGAAGTTTATCGTGAAGCTGTTAAACGTTCCGCTGCATCTATAATCTGTGCACACAATCACCCATCTGGTGACCCCACCCCTTCCCAAGAAGATATTCATGTAACCCGTCGTTTAGTTGAATCAGGAAAAATGATTGGTATCGAATTGCTTGATCATTTAATTATTGGTGATAGGAAATTTGTATCACTTAAAGAAAAAGGATACTTATAACACTATCTATTTTTACGTTTTTTTCGTATAATTATTATTAGGAAACAATTCAGCGCCATTTTTCAATTGCTATTGAAATTGGCGCTTATTATGATTACGAATAAACATGTGGAAATTTGCTTACTATTTTACCGATCAAAATGCACGTTATATTATGTTGTTCACGTTGCATAAACCACTTTTAATCGATATAGTAAACCTACATATTACAAACGAATAGTGAGAATTGGAAAGGGAGATCTCTTTGGGTATATTTGATTTTTCGCAAGATTTAGGAATAGATTTAGGAACTGCTAATAGCCTTGTCTTTGTAAAAGGAAAAGGTGTGGTTGTTCGTGAGCCATCAGTCGTTGCTAAAAACATTGAAACAGGGCAGGTACAGGCAGTTGGAAGTTCAGCACGGAATATGATCGGTAGAACACCTGGTAATATTTCTGTTATCCGTCCAATGAAAGACGGGGTTATTGCAGATTACGAGACAACCGCTATAATGATGAAATATTATATAAAGAAAGCTATGCGTAACCGTTCTATTTTCGCAAAAAAACCTAATGTAATGATATGTGTCCCATCTGGTATAACAATGGTTGAAGAACGTGCTGTTATTGATGCAACAAAACAAGCGGGCGCTAGGGATGCATTTCCAATTGCAGAACCTTTTGCAGCGGCAATTGGAGCAGGACTTCCAGTTTGGGAACCAACTGGCAGTATGATTGTTGATATTGGTGGTGGAACTACAGAGGTTGCTGTTATATCTTTAGGCGGGATTGTTACGAGTCAATCAATTCGTGTTGCAGGAGACAAAATGGATGAAGCTATAATTTCTTATATTAAGAAAAATTACAACCTTATGATTGGTGAAAGAACAGCAGAGTCGATAAAAATGGATATAGGCAGCGCTAGTGAAGTTGCTGATAACGTTGAAATGGAAATACGTGGGCGGGATTTGTTAACTGGTTTACCAAAAACCATTACAATTACTGCAAATGAAATTGCCTCTTCGTTAAAAGATATAGTAGACGCGATCATTGAGTCAGTTAAGAATACATTAGAAAAAACACCTCCAGAACTGGCAGCAGATATTATGGATCGTGGGATTGTTCTCTCAGGTGGGGGTTCTCTTTTGAAGAATTTAGATACTGTTTTAAGTGATGAGACAAAAATGCCTGTATTTGTAACAGATGATCCACTAGATAGTGTTGCAATCGGCACAGGTAAATCTTTAGAATACATTCAGCATTTTCGATCCCATCCGAATGTATCTTCTCGTCCAACTGTCGATTAAGAAGTAGGTGTAATTAATGCTGTTTTTCAGAAAAAAACGATTGTTTATTATTTTAATTGGAATTATTGTTCTGGTAGTGTTAATCGGATTCTCCCTAAAGGGCAGAGACGAATTAACTACTCCAGAGCAATTTATAAAGGACACAGTTGGATGGGCTCAAAGTGTTGTTCACACTCCAGTTAATTTTGTAACAAATATTTTCACTAATATTGATGATTTGAAGGATACGTACAAAGAAAACGAATTACTCAAAGAGAAGCTAGCACAGTACAGAAGCTTGATTTATGAAGTTCAGGAAATTAAAGAAGACAATGAAAAACTAAGAGAAACACTGGATAAAACTGAAAGTATTCGCGATTTCAATCCAATACAGGCAACCGTTATATCCCGAACCCCCGAGCGTTGGGTTGAACAGGTAACGATAAATAAAGGGAAACTAGATGGAGTTAGTGCCAATATGGCTGTAATTACAAGCGCCGGTATGGTTGGTAAAATACAAACTCCGTCAAAAACCTCCTCAACTGTCAAATTGTTGACTGGATTTGATCAATTCAACCGTATTTCTGCAACTATATCTCGAGAAAAAGGAAATGATATTTTCGGATTAATTGAAGAATACAACGAAGAAACTAATTCATTACTGTTTAAGATAATTGAAGAATCTGAGTCAGATTTAAATAAAGGTGAGCTGGTGGTATCTTCAGGTATGGGCGGGGTATTCCCGGCAGGATTAGTAATAGGAACAGTTAAAGAAGTTGTTCCGGATCAGTATGGATTAACGAGAACTGCATTGGTTAAACCCGCAGCAAATATGTATGAAATTAATAACTTGATTGTGGTCGATCGCACAATTGCCGAGAAGGATAAGACAGAAGAGGTACAGGAGGATAAACAATAATGAAACGTTTATACCTCCCACTTATTCTGTTTGTCTTTGTTATACTAGAAGGTGTAGCTATAGAATTGTTACCCTCTGACCTTGTTATGAATAATTTACTTATTATCCCACATTGGGTGTTTGTCTTTTTGTTATACATGGCAATATTTTATGATAGTGACCATACATATTTTTCTGTACTGTATGGCGCGATTTTTGGTATGTTAATTGATATAGTCTACACAGGAGTTTTAGGTGTTTATATGTTTGCATATGCATTTACAATTTATCTTTTGCATGGTATTAGTAAATTTGTACATGGAAATATACATGTAACTATTTTATTGGGTATAATTGGTATTATGTTTGCTGATTTTATAATTTATTTAATATTTTCAGTAGTTGGATTAACAGATATGGTTCTAGCGAATTACCTGCTTTACCGAATGGTACCAACAATACTAGCAAATTTATTGCTGTTAATAGTTTTATATCCTATTATTAAAAATCGTTTAATCAAATGGCAGGATGACCAAATATCTAAAACTAATTAACCACAATTTACAAGTCTATTATTATTATTTGCTCAAAAATGCTTTGAGATTATTGAGGTGAAATTACATGCAAGAAAAAAAACAATTAATTACTATAAAGGGTACAAGAGACGGGCTTACCCTGTTTATAGAAGACTCTTGCTCTTACGATGAAGCATACTATGACTTGAGTGAAAAATTATCAATAAATAGACCACAAAAAGATGAACCTGTTGTCCCAGTAAGTGTTAAACTTGGGAACCGCTACTTGGAACAGACTGAATTGAATCAGTTAACAGAATTAATCAGTAATGGAAACCACTTCACCGTAGAATCGATTGAGTCCAATGTGGTGTCTCGCCAGGATGCGTTATCATGGATGGAAGATAGTGAAATAAAAACATTAAACCGTATAGTTAGATCTGGACAAGTAGTAGAAGTAAGGGGTGATTTACTACTGATTGGTGATGTAAACCCTGGTGGTAGGGTCGTATCTACTGGGAACATTTATGTGATGGGCAGTTTACAAGGGATTGCCCACGCTGGTTTTAATGGGAATCGTGGTGCAATAATCGTGGCTTCTTATATGAAACCCAGCCAGCTCCGAATTGCAGACTATATTAGTCGAGCACCAGATTATGAATCTGAGGGTGTATACATGGAATGTGGCCGAATCGATGAAAAGCAAGATAAAATTGTTATTGATAGACTACAAGTTCTTTCACATAAACAGATTGATTTGAGTGGGTTCGAGAGGAGAATAAATAATGGGTGAAGCAATTGTTATCACATCAGGTAAAGGCGGAGTTGGTAAAACAACTACAACTGCAAATGTAGGAACAGCTTTAGCACTAATGGAGAAAAAGGTATGCTTAATTGATACTGACATTGGGTTACGGAATCTTGATGTAGTTATGGGGTTAGAAAATCGAATTATTTACGATATCGTAGACGTCATACAAGAAAGATGTAAGCTGAAACAGGCGTTGATTAAGGATAAGCGTTTTGATGACTTGGTTTTATTACCAGCAGCTCAAACAAGTGATAAATCGGCTGTAACCACTGACGGAATGAAAAAAATTATAGCTGAACTGAAACAGGATTATGATTATATCATAATTGATTGTCCAGCTGGCATAGAGCAAGGTTTTCAAAACGCGGTTGCAGGAGCTGATAAAGCAATAGTTGTAACTACTCCAGAAAAAGCAAGTGTACGGGACGCTGACAGGATTATCGGGCTATTGGAGAAAGAAGATATTGAACCACCTAGTCTAGTAATCAATAGGATTCGTACACATATGATGAAAAATGGGGATATGCTTGATGTAGATGATGTTATTCAAATACTTTCTATAGACCTGATTGGTATAGTTGTTGATGATGATTCAGTTATAAAAGCATCCAATTTAGGTGAGCCAGTAGCTCTACTCCCTAATACGAGTGCCTCCATATCATATCGGAATATAGCAAGAAGAATTCTCGGTGAAACAGTACCGTTGCAATCTCTAGAGAATGATAAAGGGATGTTTAAGAAGTTAAAAGGCTTTTTTGGAATGAACTCCTAAAATACAAAGATACAAAGAACATTAATCGTTCTAAGTATCTTTTTTTAGGTTCTATTCGTAAGTTGTGTTGCTGTTTAACTTTATAGTTGATGCAAACTGCGACATAGTGAAAACTTTTCCGACGCCGTTCCGGCAGAATACTTCGCTTTCACCACTCCGGGTACAAGTGCGACAACTGCTCAAGCTGACGCTTTCACAGTGTCTTCTATGACGCCTGGCACGTCCTCAGCCTCCTAAGAAGCAAAGAAAGCTTCTTCCGGGGTCTTCGGACGCGTGCTGTTCTAAGCAGGAGTCTACGTATTTCTGCCTTCACTAAGATAGAAACATGTAATGAACCCTATGTTTCATGGGACTCCTTGTTCCTTGAAGAGAAAAGCTATTTAAGCTGCGGAAAAATGCATGTCTCCAGTGGGAAAGGAACGAGGCCGCTGAAAAAGTTAAATGTAGTACAAAATGTGTCGATTTGCCGTCGCATCTTCGAATATACTTCGCGCACCTTAGGGAGAGTGCCGAGCCTCCTCGGACTACCGTCCTGCGGGGTCTCGTCGATCTCTTACTTCCCGCAGGAGTCTACGTATATTCAAGATGCTAATTTGAAGAGAAAAGTTAAATTTTTAAAATCTACCGTTTTTTCAGTGGCCTGGAAAGGAACAGTCTGAAGACCCCGCAGTGAGCGGTTTTTGCTCCGAGGAGGCTGAAGCGTTCCCCACGGAAAGCGAGTGTTTTCAGCAGCGCTGGGTCAGCACCAATTTAGTAAAGGGTGGTAGAAAATCAACCTAACAGTTTCGTCACAGTTTATAGGTTTTATGTCAAAAACAACAATCTTTTAGAGAATAGCTTTTCTTTAAAGAAGTAGTTTATCATATCTTGTCCATTTGTTTCATATAATTGAATGAAAGTATGACAAAGGACGTGAGAATGTGGATCCAAAACTTAATAAAGTTCGTAAATCAATTTCATCCAGAAAAAAAGCACGTGGTGTAACTAATTCTGATTCAATTCAAAATCAATTTTCTCAATTTCAAGTTCAGGAAGAGGAAAAACACGGTTATTTCCCAATTTTCACTGATGCCTCATCATTACAAAAAAGAAAAAGCAAAATGGTTTCCAGTTTTGTTTTTAAAGGGATTTTATCGAGTATTTTGTTTCTTGGAACTGCGCTTTTGTTACAGTCAACCAATGATGCTTTAGAGAATCCCAAAGTTGTGGCGAAGAGTCTGCTGACAAATGAGTTCCCATTTGCAAAAGTAAATCAGTGGTATCAGCAATCTTTTGGCACGCCAGTAGCATTAACTCCCAGCGATAATAAAGTAATGACAAGTGAATTCAACCCTATGTTTGCTTTACCGGTATCTGGGAGCATAGCAGAGTCGTTTCAAACTAATGGTGAAGGAGTGTTAATTTCACCCAGTGAATCCTCTAGTATTTCTGCTATACGCCAAGGTGTCATTATTTTTGCAGGGAATGACCCAGAAACGAGTAAAACGGTCGTCGTCCAGCATCCAGATGGCAGTACTTCAACGTATGGTCATTTGAGCGCTATCAATGTTCATCTGTACCAGGCAGTGAACAGTAATCAGGTGATTGGCAATTTTGTTCCATCAGACAGCAGTTCAAGTGTTTACTTTGCCGTTAAAAAAAATGATCAGTTTGTTGACCCTTTGCAGGTAATTGAAGTCGATGACCAATCGTAAATTGTTTCCTATTATACATTTACATCCACTATTAATCACTTTTCTTTTAATTGGATTTATTACGGGAACGTTCATGGAAATCGTTGTCATGCTAGCTATAGTGTTTTTTCATGAAATTGGACATTATGTAATGGCAACTTCTTTCAAGTGGAGAATCAAGAGTATAACATTATGGGTTTTCGGAGGCGTGATGGAAACCGATGAATTCGGTAATAAACCTTTGTATGAAGAAGCATTGGTAAGCATAGCCGGACCAATGCAACATGCATTCATTTACCTTTTTATCGTGATACTAATGCCAATGAATTTCTTTCCAAACTCGATTATGGAATTAATTATCTATTATAATAATGTTATCTTACTTTTTAATTTGTTGCCTATCTGGCCATTAGACGGTGGAAAGCTTTTATTTACATTGTTGTCAGCCTACTTACCATACAAAAAAGCTCATACGAACATAATTCTGATTTCAGTGTCTATTAGTGTTTGCATCTTGTTTTTATTACTGTTTGTTTTACCATTTACTTTGAGCTCCTTATTTATTTTTCTGTTTATTCTTTTAGAGAATCGGACCGAATGGAAACAAAGGTATTATGTTTTTTTACGCTTTTTGTCAAAGCGTTTTTATAGTGAGCATCAAGTGAAAAAAGTATCTCCGATTAGGGTCGCGGATTATTATTCCTTATTTGATGTATTTTCACTTTTTGCGAGAGAGAGGAATCATATTATTTATATTTCTTATCCTGAGGGACGTAAAAAAAGGATCACTGAAAGAGACTGCCTCAAAAGTTATTTCCAGTATAAACAGTACAATATTACAATTGACGAAGTCAGTAGAATGAAGTAAACTTTTAGAATGGTTGCTTGACATACTCTATTAAAACATGATAATATCAATACGTTAAACATCGTAGTAGCACCAAATGCTACAACCGCACAGAATAGGTTTTAAAACTTCTTGTAAGTTACCTACTATGGCGAGTCTGAGTCAGTTAGGGAGGTGCAGTAATATGTACGCAATTATTGAAACAGGTGGTAAACAAATCAAAGTTACAGAAGGTCAGGAAATTATTGTTGAAAAGGTTGTAGGAGATACAAATGAATCTATTACCTTTGACAAAGTGCTTTTTGTTGGTGGAGATGATGTTAAAGTTGGAACTCCATATGTAAGTGGAGCAACGGTAACTGCTAAAGTTGATAAACATGGCCGTCAAAAGAAGGTCACTGTTATTAAATTTAAAGCAAAGAAAAACTATCGCCGTAAGCAAGGTCATCGTCAGCCATATACTAAATTGGTTATTGATAAAATTAATTTATAAAGGTAAATGCATATGATCCAAGTAACTGTTTATCGTAAAGATAACCAAATACATGCCTTTCAAATCAAAGGTCATGCTGATAGCGGTCCATACGGATATGATTTAGTATGTGCTGGAGTATCAGCAGTGACATTTGGGGCAGTAAATGCAGTAATGAAGTTGTGTGATACAGACTTGGAAATTGAACAAGCAGGTGAAGGTGGGTATCTTCATGTATCTATCCCAAGTCATTTAAACAACGTTGAATTGGAGAAGATACAACTATTGTTCGAAAGTATGGTTATTTCACTTGAAACCATTGAACTGGAATACAGTCAATTTGTAACAATACAGAATAAATAAGGAGGTGCAGCAATATGTTACGTCTAGATTTACAATTTTTCTCTCAGAAAAAAGGTGCAGGTAGTACAAAGAACGGTCGTGATTCCCATTCTAAACGTCTTGGTTCTAAACGCGCTGATGGACAGTTTGTAACTGGTGGATCTATTTTGTATCGTCAACGCGGTACTAAAATTTATCCTGGTGAAAACGTAGGACGCGGTGGAGATGATACACTTTTTGCTAAGGCTGATGGTATCGTAAAATTTGAACGCTATGGTCGCGATCGCAAAAAAGTAAGTGTTTATCCAAGTGCACAAGAAGCTTAAATTTAAAAAAACTCCAATCAATTTTCTGATTGGAGTTTTTTTAATAAGGCTCTTTTCATAAGTTTTGTTGCTTTTAAGCTTCGCAGTTGATTAAAACTGCGATGTAGTGAAAAGTTTTTCAACGCCCTGCAATCGCTGCGGAAAAATCACTACGCGCACCTTAGGGCTTGCATGAGCCTCCTCGGTCTTCCGAAAAGCGGAGGCGCTAGGAGCCACAGCTAGACATCGTAAAAACCGCACTCTGCGGGGTTTCAACGCTTCGCTTTCCCGCAGGAGTCTTCGTGTTTTCCCTCCGCTAACACGATGTTTCAACAGTACTGTGTGGCTCACTTACTATTACGATAGTTGATTTACGCTACGGAGCGTTGACTCCCGCGGAAAGTAACGGTCCGCAGCGGAAATAAACATAGCAGTTACGTAGCAGTTTATAGATTCTATGTCAATAACAGCAATGTTATAGAAAACAGCCTTTTATAATAATGGATGTTGGTAATAACTAAAAACAAATAAGAAATGGATGCTTACCCTTTTAGTTTTTATCTGCTATACTTTTCATATCAATGGAGGGATATTAGTGGAAGAAAAGAAAGTAATGGATATACTACGCTATTATCGACACGATCTCATGAATGATCTGCAAGTCGTTCATGCATACACAAGTATGGGGAAACTGGACAAAGTTGAGGAAAAGCTAGCCACATATATGGCGCACTATGAAGAGGAACGAAGACTTATGAATTTGAATGCACCAAATTTTGCGTTATGGTTAATTCCATTTAATTCTATACATCCAAATTTTCGTTTTACATACGCTATTCGTGATGAAATAGATATTTCTGAAATAGATGAGGAACTTACTGCATATTCACAACAGTGTGTTTCACACATGCAGAAGTTTTCAAAGGACAGTGAACTGTACGAAGGAAAATTTTTATTCCAATATCATCCAAAAGTTAAACAACTAAAAGTTCAACTTACTTTAGCTGGATCATTTAATGAAATAGTGAATGATGATTTTCCAATTGAAAGTAAAAATATTACACATAACAGAAGTGAAAATCTATTCACTTACACGATAACTATCCCTAGGATAAGAAAAGGTGAAGAATAATGTTTGTAGATCAAGTCAGTGTTTTTGTAAAAGCAGGCGATGGAGGCAACGGTCTTGTGGCCTATCGTAGAGAAAAATATGTACCAATGGGTGGTCCAGCAGGTGGCGATGGTGGAAATGGTGGTGACGTTATTTTTCAAGTTGATGAAGGGTTAAATACCTTAATGGATTTCAGGTATAATCGTCATTTTAAAGCTAAACGTGGGGAAAACGGTATGAGCAAAACACAACACGGAAAAAATGCAGAACCTTTAATTGTTCCTGTTCCGCCGGGTACAACTGTAATAGATGAAGAAACAAGCGCCGTTATAGCAGATTTAACTACCCACAAGCAAAGTGCTGTCATAGCTGTTGGAGGAAGAGGTGGACGTGGAAACACAAGGTTTGCTACCCCAAGGAACCCTGCTCCTGATATGGCTGAAAACGGAGAGCCAGGGAAAGAACGTACAATTAAAGTTGAATTGAAATTGATAGCCGATGTTGGTTTAGTTGGGTTTCCTAGTGTAGGTAAATCTACTTTGTTATCTGTTGTTAGCGCTGCAAAACCTAAAATTGCTGACTACCACTTCACAACACTTTCACCAAATTTGGGGGTCGTTGAAACAAGTGATCAACGTGGATTTGTGATGGCAGATTTACCTGGTTTAATTGAAGGTGCAAGTGAAGGTGTTGGTTTAGGGCATCAGTTTTTAAGGCATGTGGAACGGACAAGATTAATTGTACACGTAATCGATATGGCCAGCACAGAAGGTAGGGACCCATACGAAGATTTTTTGAAGATTAATCAAGAGTTAAAAGAATATGATTTAAAACTCACGAAACGCCCACAAATTATTGCTGCTAATAAGATGGATATGCCAAATGCTGAAGAAAATCTAAAAATATTTAAAGAGAAAATAAATGATGATTACCCAATTTTTTCTATTTCCGCTGTTACAAAAAATGGACTCAGAGATATTTTGTTTGCAATTGCAGATAGATTAGATCAGATTCCAAAAGTAACTACAACCGTTGAGGATAAAGATGAGAAAGTGGTTTATAGGTATCAAAAAGAAGAGATACCATTTACGATCTCAAGGGACCCAGATGGTGCCTACGTATTATCTGGTATAAAGATAGAAAAGCTCTTTAAAATGACAGATTTTAACAAAGATGAAGCAGTGCAACGTTTTGCACGCCAGATGCGCGGTATGGGTGTAGATGAAGAGCTCCGTAAACGTGGAGCTAAAAATGGTGACACCATCCGATTAACGGATTATGAGTTTGAATTTATCGAGTAAAAATTTAATAAATAGAAACATAAAATACTACGTCATTTTATTTATTTGATGTAGTATTTTTTTATTCTAGTTCAACTTTCTCTAGGTTCCTGCATATGTTGTTAATGAATGGTTAGCCCAGTTTTAACAAGATAAGGAAGGAGATTGAATTAGATTGAGAATACACATTGTGAAGAAGGGGGATACATTGTGGGAAATTGCAAATAAGTATGATGTCAACTTTAATCAGTTGAAGGAACTTAACTCACAATTATCCAGCCCTGATATGATTATGCCCGGGATGAAAATTAAAGTACCTAGTAATGCAAAACCAGTTAAAAAAGAAAGTTTAGCATTAAATGAAAAAGAGATGGTCAAAACACCTTACAAGGATATCTCCCCAAAGCCGATGCCAGTAATAAAGGAAGACGAAAAAGAAACACCAATCATGAATCAAAAGCAACCGATGTATCAAATGCCAATCATGGATCAAGACATGTATCAGTATACAACTATTAATTTATCCCAAATGCCACCGCAAAAGAAGGAAGCGCCGTTTAAAGAAAAGCCATACCAAATGCAACAACCAATGAACCAACCAATGCATCAGCCAATGCAACAACCAATGAACCAACCAATGCATCAGCCAATGCATCAGCCAATGCCAATGGGAGTACCAATGTGTTGTTATCCAATGCAACCGATGTACCACCATTCACCAATGTCTATGCCGGCAAAAAAACCAATTTCATATAAAAGCCCACCCAAACCATGTGGGTGTTCTGGAGCTAAACCTCCTTACCCAAATAGCACAATGAACATGAATATGCATCAAAAACCACATTATAATGCTGCAATGGATAAGTATAATCAAAATTCACCACATTATAACGATGTCATGAATATGTATGATGATGTTCCTGATATACCAATGCCGAAGAAGCCACAAAGTCATCATGATGGCAAATCATATCCCAAAATGGGTATGAATAACGGGTATGGAGATCCATATCCAACTCCACCCGGTTTCCAACCATTTAGAGACGATGAAGAAGAACAAAACAATAAGTAAACCAATGTAGAGAGACGGGTAGCAATTTTCGTCTCTCTTTTTGATTGGTCCAGTTTAATTAAATTTTTTCCTAATACAAGAAATAATGTTAAGATAATAGATAAAAGTAAGTTACATAAAGGAGTTAACGGTATGGAGGAAACAATCGAAAAAATTGTTCAATGGTTAAGGGATCAGGTAGAAGAAGCAAATGTCAAGGGGCTCTTGGTTGGTGTAAGTGGAGGCTTAGATTCTGCTGTTGTTGCAAATCTGATTAAACGTGCTGTTCCTGACCATTCGTTAGGTGTAATTATGCCTCTCAACAGTAACCCTGATAGTGAAAAACATGCAGAAATGGTAATCAAAAAATGTAATATTGATAAAATAACGATTGATTTAACAGAAACACATAATGTTATGTATAGCCAAATTCAGAATAAGTTAAAACAAAAAGGTGAATGGGAAGAAGATAAGGACCAATTATCTAACGCGAATTTACGAGCACGCCTACGTATGAGCACAGCATATTCGTTAGCAACCAATTACAATTATTTGGTAGTAGGAACAGATAATGCTTCCGAATGGTATACAGGTTATTTCACCAAGCATGGTGATGGCGGAGTAGATATATTACCAATTATTCAATTTACAAAGAAGGAAGTTCGCGAAATGGCTAAGATTCTGGGAGTTCCAGATGAGGTTATTAAAAAGCAGCCAAGCGCAGATCTCTGGGAAGGTCAAACAGATGAAACTGAAATGGGAACATCCTATGAAAAAATTGACGCATTTCTTAAAGGAGAAGAAATTCCTGAACGCGATAGAGAAATTATTGAAAAAATGCATAGAAGAACCGAGCATAAACGCAGAGACGCCAAGCAGTTCAAATTAAAAAAATAAGTACGTGGATTTAAAAGACATATTTATATTCAACTTTTCCAACTTTGAAAATTACTATAATTAACTAGGGTTAAAAACTTCTTTTTTAAACAAGCTAATTTTAAAGGAGGGTTTTTAATGAAACTTAATTATGTATGCTTATTGTTTATTGTTATCGTTATGACAGCTTGTTCGGATGGTGAGAATAGCGCCGCGGACAACAACAATAATGAACCTCAATCTCAGCCATTAAATTATGAAAATGAAACAGAAAAGAACAGGCGTCTTGGTTTACGTGATCAGACAATAGGTGAAAAAGGTGGTTATTCTCAGTCAGATCAAAAGTTAATCAATAGAGGAGACGTTGGAGCAAACAATAAAGATATTTATACGAATGAAAAGTCGCAGGAGATTGTAAAATATTTAATGGATCGTCATGGTATAAAAGTTGCTCAAGTTGCAATTACTGACGAAAAGATAATAGTAGCAGTTATGTTTGATGATAGAACTGGAACAAACGATGCAATTGCTGACGTCATCGAAAAGGAAGTTCGAAAATTTGACGCAAGCAAACAGATAGTTGTATACACAGATCAAAGTAATTGGGAGCAAGTCAAGGATTTAAAGGCAAGGCCAAATCAATAAAACCTTTGTGGTCAAGCAAAGGTTTTTTGCTTTCTATAACTTATTGTTTATATGATTAAGAAAGTTTGATATAGTTTAAGTAAGAAATTTCAGGAGAGGAAAATGTCCAAATGGCTGGTCATTCTAAATGGAAGAATATCCAAAAAAGAAAAAACGCTCAGGACGCTAAAAAGGGAAAGATATTTATGCGTCATGCAAAAGATATATACACCGCTGCAAAACAGGGTGGGGGAGATACTGATACGAATGCTTCATTGCGTTTAGCTGTAGAGAAAGCTAAATCAGACAATATGCCAAGTGACAATGTAGAACGTGCTATTAAAAAAGCAACTGGATCACTCGATGGTGCCAGTTTTGAGGAAATTACATATGAAGGCTATGGACCAGGTGGTGTAGCAGTTATTGTTCATATTTTAACCGATAATAAAAACCGTACAGCAGCTGAAATTCGCCATGCATTTAAGAAAAACAATGGGAATCTTGGAGAAAGTGGCTGTGTAGCTTTCATGTTTGATCGAAAAGGATACATCGTTATCGGAAATGAAGATGGAAAAATAAGCGAAGATGAAATTACGCTCCAAGCGATAGAAGCAGGAGCAGAGGATATTGTAGTTGAGGAAGATGCATACGAGATTTTTACTGCTCCAGAGGATTTTGAAGAAGTTCTCAATCATTTAGTGAATTTTGATTACACTATTTCCGACTCTGAAATCACATTAATTCCACAAAACTACAGTTCATTACCTGAGGAAGACGAAAGAAAAATGTTAAATCTTATTGATGTATTGGAAGATAATGAAGATGTGCAGGATATCCACCACAATTTAGAATTGAGCTAATTAAATCTGGTTATTTAAAAACTTCTATTCTGAACACGAATAGAAGTTTTTAATTTTTTGCTCTTATGAGCTATAATTAAATGTGTTAAACTATAAGATAGGCTGTTATACGAGGAGAAGAATTATGATTGCGTACATAAAGGGGAAAGTTACATATATTCAAGATGATTCTGTCATTGTTGATGTAAATGGGGTTGGGTATGAGATTTTTTGTGCCAATCCTTTTGTTTTTCAAAATTCACTAAATGATGAAGCATTAATATTCACGCACCATCACGTGCGGGAAGACGCACAGGTTTTGTACGGATTTGAAAATCAGGAACAAAAATTACTTTTTACCAAACTGCTACAAGTATCAGGCATAGGTCCAAAAGGAGCGCTTGCAATACTGGGTTCCGTAAACGTAAGTGATTTCGTAGCTGCAGTTGAACGAGAAGATGATAAATTTTTGACTAGTTTTCCAGGTGTAGGTAAAAAAACTGCACGACAGGTGGTTCTTGATTTAAAAGGAAAACTAACGACAATGCTTTCTATCCCGGCAGAAGAAAATGATGCAGACAGTTTATGGGGCAGGGAATCGTTTGAGGGACTCTCCGAAACACAGGAAGCATTACGGACATTAGGGTATTCTGAAAAAGAGATAAAAGCTGTCATACCACAACTACAAAAAGAGAACCTGACAAACACAGATGAAATTATCCGGAAAGCCTTAGCATTATTAATGAAAAACTAACAGGGGGGAATAATGATGGAGGAACGCATGGTTACAGGTGAGATGCAGGAGGATGATTCTGTTGTTGAACTTAGTCTTCGCCCTACAATGCTTAACCAATATATTGGACAGGATAAAGTTAAAGAAAACCTGCATATCTTTATTCAAGCTGCCAAGATGCGCAGAGAGCCGTTAGATCATGTTCTCTTATATGGCCCTCCTGGCCTTGGTAAAACGACGTTAGCGGCTATCATAGCGAATGAAATGGGCGTACAATTCCGGTCTACTTCTGGTCCTGCTATTGAACGGGCTGGAGATCTTGCTGCCATCCTTTCTTCTTTAGAGCCGGGAGACGTCTTATTTATTGACGAAGTTCATCGGTTGCCAAGATCCGTAGAAGAAGTTTTGTATCCGGCAATGGAAGATTTTTTTCTTGATATTGTTATTGGAACTGGTCCAAGTGCGCGATCTGTTAGAATTGATTTGCCACCATTTACGTTGGTTGGAGCAACGACTAGAGCTGGTTTATTATCTGCCCCGTTAAGAGATCGTTTCGGAGTGTTGAGCAGACTTGAATATTATGAAGCAAAAGATCTATGTTCAATTGTTGAACGTACTGCTGATATATTTCAAACTACAATTACTAAGGAATCTGCTGTAGAAGTAGCTGGAAGATCAAGAGGAACACCTCGAATTGCAAATCGGTTATTGAAAAGAATTCGTGATATTTCCCAAGTTAAAGGTGAAACCGAGATAAGTTTGACAACAACACACTTGGCTCTGGAAATGTTACAGGTTGATGAAGTTGGATTGGATCACATTGACCACAAACTCCTTATGAATATTATTGAAGGTTTTCAGGGTGGTCCGGTTGGGCTCGATACGATTGCAGCTACAATTGGAGAGGAATCACAAACTATAGAAGATGTATACGAGCCATATTTATTACAAATTGGGTTTATTCAGCGAACACCACGGGGTAGGGTTGTTACACAGAGAGCGTACAATCATTTTGGCATTAAAGGACCTGAAGTAAGATGAGTGTTGGAAAATTATTTATAGTTTTAGGTGTAGCTTTTATTATTATAGGGGTTATTTGGACGTTTATTGGTAAGCTGCCGGGTGACATTAGTTTTAAAAGAGGCAATTTTTCTTTTCATTTTCCAATTATGACCTCCATCGTAGTAAGCATTGTACTATCTATTATTTTATTTTTAATAGGAAAATTGAAATAAGAAAGGGTAAGGCGCCAGCATGGATATAAATGATTTTGATTTTGATTTACCAGAAAGGTTAATCGCACAAACACCGTTAAAGGATCGGACAGATTCTCGATTATTAGTGATGAATCGGGATTCAAAACAAATCGAGCATAAACTTTTCCCGGATATTAAGAACTATCTTAAAGAAGGAGATTGTTTAGTCTTAAATGATACACGTGTATTGCCAGCAAGGTTATACGGTATAAAACAGGATACAAAAGCAAAAGTTGAAGTACTCCTTCTAAATCAACAAGAAAAGGATTGCTGGGAAGTATTAGCAAAGCCTGCTAAAAAAATAAAAGTAGGTACCGAACTTATTTTTGGTGAAGGAAAGCTTAAAGCGACTTGTGTTGCAATCAAAGAACATGGTGGACGTATGCTGGAATTTAGTTATGAGGGTATATTTTACGAAGTTTTAGACGAACTTGGTGAAATGCCACTCCCTCCATATATTAAAGAACAACTGTCTGAGAAAGAACGTTACCAAACTGTATATGCCAAGGAAGAAGGTTCAGCCGCTGCGCCTACAGCCGGGTTGCATTTCACCAATGAATTGCTGGATGAGCTGAGGGCAATGGGGGTTATCATTACATTTATCACGCTTCATGTTGGGCTGGGAACTTTCCGACCAGTTAGTGTAGACAATATTAATGATCACACCATGCATTCCGAGTTTTATCATATGACAGAGGAGACAGCAGAAACACTTAGGCTGGTTAAAGAAAACAAGGGCAGAATTATTTCTGTTGGGACAACCTCTACAAGAACAATTGAAACTATTACACGTGATCATAATGGAAGCTTTGTTGCGTCTAGTGGCTGGACGGATATTTTTATTTATCCACCATATGAGTTTAAAGCAATTGATGGATTAATCACAAACTTCCATTTGCCGAAATCCACATTAGTTATGTTAGTTAGTGCACTCGTTGACCGCGAAAATATACTGCGTGCTTACCAAGAAGCTGTAAAGGAAGAATATCGTTTCTTCAGCTTTGGTGATGCTATGTTAATTCTATAGAAGAGGAACGAATAAAATGACATCAATTACGTATGAATTAATAAAGACGTGCAAACAAACAGGTGCACGGTTAGGTAAAGTCCACACGCCACATGGCTCATTTGATACGCCTATGTTTATGCCAGTAGGAACCCTTGCAACGGTAAAGACAATGAGCCCAGAAGAACTAAAAGAAATGGAAGCAAAAATAATTTTGTCCAACACGTATCATTTATGGCTGCGACCTGGTGAAGACATCATTCGAGAAGCTGGAGGACTGCATAAATTCATGAATTGGGATAGACCCATTCTTACCGATTCTGGAGGATTTCAAGTTTTTAGTTTGAGTAAAATTCGTGACATCAAAGAAGAAGGAGTTCATTTTCGCAGTCATATAAGTGGTGAAAAATTATTTTTATCACCTGAGAAAGCGATGCACATTCAAAATGCATTAGGTTCAGATATTATGATGGCGTTTGATGAATGTCCTCCGTATCCTGCTTCATATGATTATATGAAGTCTTCTGTTGAACGTACATCAAGATGGGCAGAAAGATGCTTAGAGGCACACCAAAACCCTTCTACCCAGGGTTTGTTTGGAATTATTCAAGGTGGTGAATATGAGGAGCTACGGAAGCAGAGTGCTCAGGATCTGACTTCATTAGACTTCCCTGGCTACGCAATTGGTGGATTATCAGTAGGCGAACCAAAAGATATCATGAATCGAATGCTTGAGTATACAACACCACTTATGCCATCAAATAAACCACGTTATTTAATGGGGGTTGGTTCACCGGACTCACTGATTGATGGTGCGATTCGTGGAATTGATATGTTTGACTGTGTCTTGCCTACTCGTATTGCTCGTAATGGGACATGCATGACATCTAATGGTAGACTAGTTGTTCGCAACGCAAAATATGCTAGGGATTTTTCACCTATAGATGAAAATTGTGATTGTCATGTTTGTAAAAACTATACAAGAGCTTATATCCGACATTTAATTAAATGTAACGAAACATTCGGATTTAGACTTACTACTTATCATAACCTCCATTTTCTGTTAAAATTAATGGAACAAGTGCGAAAAGCTATAAGCGAGGATCGTCTTGGGGATTTTAAAGAAGCATTCTTTGAACAATATGGGTTGAATAAGCCGAATGCTAAGAACTTCTAGAAAGGGGGGAAAAAGATGGATACATTGTATAGTCTGCTTCCAATAATATTAATGTTTGTAATTTTTTACTTCTTGTTAATACGTCCGCAACAAAAGCGTCAAAAACAAGTTAAACAAATGCAAGCTGATCTGAAAAAAGGTGATTCAGTTGTCACGATAGGTGGCCTTCATGCTGCAGTTCATGCGATTGATGAGTCAACCGTTGTAATTACAGCTGACGGAGCGAAGTTTACATATGACCGTTCTGCTATTCGGGAAGTTAGTAATTCCTCTGAATAATAGACACATAGTATATTAACGTTTCGTAGTACAAGCTGCTGATAGCATATTTGTAACTTGTACTACTCCTGAATTGAAAAAGAAGTTGATGCTTTATATGCATCAACTTCTTTTTTTGCAGGTAAGAAAGTATAAATCCTTTCTTACTGCATAAGTACAACTTAGACTTTCGCCATTAAGGCTTGGCGATAAGCCAAGTTTTCTAAGATTATTAAACATGTAAATGTGCCACGGTAAAGTATTAATTATTGCTCACTTCCTCCAACAGCATTTACGCCGATTACGCCTCCTAAAACAGCTACCAGAATGTATCCTAAATGATTAAAAGATTGTTCTAATGAAAATGTTTGCTCATACCCTAGATATTGAACTGCAAAGGTAAACAAAGTAAATCCCAGACCAGTAATACAGCCAATAAACAGTCCTTTTTTCTTACTTTTTGTTCCTGCTACAATTCCTCCGATGAATAATGTTATTAATCCAACTATAAGTGTTACCCATGATAAAGCAGGCTCATTTAACGGTGTGAATCTCAATAACAGGGCAATAACCATACTTGAAATAAAAATTAGTCCAAGTATTACAATCCACCCATACATTAGTGCCACAAACTGTTGTTTCCCCATTCTACTTCCCCCTAGTTAGTCCATTTACTGTCATTTTATTCACGTTTTTTTAAAATAGACGAACTATATTTCAATTATAACCATTTAGCAAAGATAGGAATTTGCTTTAATTCTTCTTTCGTTACAAACCGTAGTATGAAAAGTAAGGCGATATAAATAAGTATTAAGACCAGAAATATTCCTGCTAAAGAGAATAAATTGGAATCGATAGATGTATAAATATCTCTTAATATATGGCCAAACCACCATGTAAGTGTCAGTAGACTTACCATTTTCACTATATCTATAAAAGGGATAGAAAATTTTATTGCTTTTTGTAGACTAGCTAGATGCAATAGCGTTACTAATACTACTCCTACAATCATGGCAAGTGCTACACCAGTAATTCCAAATCTGGGACTGGAAGCTAACATAAACAATGCAATGAATTTTATTATCGCTCCAATAAGGCTGTTCCACATAGCAGGTTTTGCCAGATCCAACGCTTGTAGTGCGGCCTGAAGTGGGGCTTGTATATAAAGCAGGATGAAAAAGGGAGCCATCAGTATAAGGAAGCTACTGGCATCATCCGACCCATACATATAAAATAAGATAGGTCCTGCAAATAAAGATAAAACGATTGTTGCTAGTGCTCCTGATGCAAAAGAAATACGAAGGGATTGATGGATTCGGTAATGGATTAATGTTTTGTTCCGATTAGCTCCTGCCTCACTAATTGAAGGTAATAGCGCGATGGCTAAAGACTGTGTAATAAAAGTTGGTAGAAATAAAAGTGGTAATACATATCCTGTAAGTTGTCCATATTGCTCAGTCGCCAGTTTGCTGGCGACACCAGCAATGGCTAGGCTTTGCGCAACGATTATAGGTTCAAGAAAGTATGAAATTGATCCAATCATCCTGCTGCCTGTACTTGGCAGGGCTACTGAAAATAGTTCAGTTAACGTGTCCTTGCTTGATTTCAAGTAACTAAAAAACCGGTAACGTATTTTTATTACTTTTCGACGTTTAAAGATGTAAATAATGAAAGCTAATGATACAATTTCACCCAGGGTAACACTAATCATGGCACCAGCTGCTGCATACTCAATTCCATAAGGAAGAAGTAACTTAACAAACAGTGCAACACAGCTTATCCGTACAATCTGCTCAATAACCTGCGAATAACTCTGAGGTTTCATATCCTGAAGCCCCTGAAAATAACCACGAATCACGGAAGAAACGGCAACAATTGGTATAATGGGACATATGGCAAGTAAAGGATATACAGTACGACTGTCTGTTAGCAAAGATGTAGCAATGTATGGGATAATAAATACTAAGAGAATAGACATTAGTATACTTGTACACCCAGTAACAATTAATGAAACAGTCAGTATTTTTTTGATTTTATCCTGATCGTTGACAGCATCTGCTTCAGCCACCCTTTTTGAAATTGCAACAGGTAACCCGAACTGCGTAATGGTTATGACCAAAAATAGAGTTGGAAGGGCCATCATGTATAGACCAACACCCTCTTCACCCATTAACCGTGCTACGACTATACGATTTATAAAACCTAACAAACGCGTAATCATTCCTGCTATAATTAAAATGATTGTACCTTGTAAAAAAGTTTGTTTGGTCATATTAAAAACCCTGCCTTCTCAAATAATAAAATTTAATATACAATGATATATATGCATTAGATGTGTCCAAGCATGACAAAAGATAGAATTGAGTCTTCTTTTTAGAAAACAGGAGGAAATGCGTTGGAAATAATACGAAGTGTGAACGAGTGGAAAAAGACTATGGAACCTGCTTTGTTAAGCAAAGTGCATGAATTTAAAACAATGGGATATTCAAAATCTTCAACTGAAGATATATGGGGATGTCTCGTACAAAAGGTTTGGAAAGGCAATCCTTCCAAAAGGCTGCACGAGGTGATTCAGGACGTTTTTCATCTTCCGGCAGCTACATATTTAAGTTATTTAACCGTTAAAGCTTATGAAGATGATGACTTAATGGCCTCCATACAGGCAGTAACGAAAATGAATAACTAGCAAAAAAGGATAAGTAAAACACAAAGAGAAAGGGAGGCAATTTTTAAATGAAAAACAGAGGTAAAATTGTTGCCTTTTTTCTAATCGTTATATTATTTGCTGCAACGATTGGAACAACGGTGACAGGCATAACAAAAGATATAAATTTAGGATTAGATCTTCAAGGCGGGTTTGAGGTATTATATAAAGTTGAACCAGTTGAAGAAGGAACCGAAGTAGATCGGGAATTACTAGAAGCAACAGTGAGAACACTAAATGAACGAGTTAATGGACTCGGTATTAGTGAAGCAACTATCAATATTGAAGGTGAGAATCGTATACGTGTACAGCTAGCTGGTGTAGAGAATCAAACCGAAGCTCGTAAAATGTTGTCCACATCTGCTAGATTGTCGTTTCGTGATGTAAATGATAAGGAATATATGAATGGAAATGATATTAAAGGCGGAAGTGCACAACAGGACTTTCATCCGGATACCAATGCACCAATTGTCACGCTAGAAGTAAAAGACGCTTCTAAGTTTAGAGAGGTTACAAGCAAGATTAGCCAAATGAAAATTCCAGAAACACCTTATGAAGATAATCTATTAGTAATTTGGATGGATTACCAGGAAGAGAATTCATTTGCTGAAGAATATAAAAAAGAAGATCCAAAATACATATCTGCTCCACAGGTAGATGAACCGTTAAACACTTCAAGTGTAATGATAAGCGGCGATTTCACAGTCGAATCGGCACAACGATTGGCAGATATTATAAATGCTGGTTCATTACCTGTTGATCTAATTGAAAAATATTCAACGTCAGTGGGTGCACAGTTTGGTGAACAAGCTTTAAATAAAACAGTATTTGCGGGGATTATTGGTGTCGGAATTATTTTCTTATTTATGATCGCTTATTACCGTTTTCCTGGTGTTATTGCTGTAATCAACTTAAGTATCTATATATACCTGATCTTGGTTGTCTTTGAATTATTAAATGGAGTTTTAACATTATCTGGGATAGCGGCATTAATACTGGGAGTTGGTATGGCTGTTGATGCGAATGTTATTACAAATGAACGTATTAAAGAGGAACTCCGTTCTGGTAAATCAGTTTCAGCTGCCTTTAAAGCTGGTAATAAGAACTCTTTATCTACAATCTTTGATGCGAATATCACAACCATCTTAGCAGCAACAATATTATTTATATTTGGGACAAGCTCAGTTAAAGGGTTTGCCACCATGTTAATCATTAGTATATTAGTTAGTTTTGTTACAGCAGTTTATGGATCAAGAATTTTGTTGGGATTATGGGTAAAAACGAAATTTTTACGTAATCGACCATGGTTGTTTGGAATAAAACAAAAAGATATTCAGGATATTAAGGATAAAACAGAAAGAGAACCTACTATTTTTAATCGGGAAGTTGACACTGTAAAGCACCGTAAAAAGTTTTTCCTAGCATCCAGCATTATGGTGATACTTGGTGCAGTTTCGTTACTATTTTTCCAACTGAATCCCGGAATTGATTTCACTAGTGGATCAAGAATAGAGGTATTGTCAGAGGATAGTGTAACAACTAAAGAAATTAAGGCTAGTTTAACTGAGCTAGAATTAAAAGCGGAATCAGTAGTCCTAGCGGGAGAAAATAATGAGATTGCGGTTACACGCTACGATACTGTTTTAGATCAAGATAAAATTGCGGAAGTAAAAAGTTATTTTATGGAGAAGTATGGAAATGAACCAAATGTAAGTGTAGTTTCTTCAATTGTAGGGGAAGAGCTTGTCAAAAACGCTCTATATGCAGTTGGAATTGCAATTATAGGAATGATCATTTATGTTGCATTCCGTTTTGAGTTTTTCTTTGCAATAACGGCTATAATCGCACTACTTCACGATGCATTTTTCGTGATAGCGATATTTAGTTTGTTTCGAATCGAGTTTGACATTACAATCGTAGCAGCAATTCTAACGATTGTTGGTTATTCGATTAACGATACAATTGTTACATTTGATCGCATTCGGGAAAATTTAATTAAAGAGAAAAGGGTTAAGTCTGCGAAACAACTCGCGATCATTGTAAATCGCAGTTTAGTCCAGACGTTCACACGTAGTATTAACACAACCTTTACAACGATGATTGCAGTTTTTGCTTTCCTATTCTTAGGTGCAGCTTCAATAACTGGATTCGCTATTGCGCTCGCAGTAGGACTTATTGCAGGAACATACTCATCACTTTTCTTAGCATCCCAATTATGGTTGATCTGGAGAGGGAAGATGATAAAAGAAAAGCCTGTTGTCTTTGAGAAAAAGAAACGAACAGAAGGACCACAAGTATAAGATTTGAAGTGGGCTAGCAATCGTAAAACCCCCGATTCATAGTGAACGGGGGTTTTATCGTTTTCAGGCAAGAAGACCCCTTACTCAAGGAATGTGAAGGGTTTAAGCTCAATGAGTAGGGTGGGGATGAATTGCCTTCAGACAAGGGATAGCTTTTTGCTATCTCAATTGTCCGACCTAATAAATATTTTGACAGGTAAGAAAGTATAACTTCTTTCTTACTGCATAAGTGCAACTAAGTGGCCATAAAGGCATTGGCGATAAGCCAAGTTTTCTAATATTTTCTTTTCTTAAAATAATTAATGTGGTATAATGCAAACAAACGTTCCTTTCGGAGGAGTGGAAATCACGTTAACCCACAAAGCCTATAAATTTCGAATCTATCCAAATAAGAAACAAGAAATTCTGATTACAAAAACGATTGGATGTACCAGATTTGTTTTTAACCATTTTTTAGCGAAATGGAATACCTCCTATAACCAAACGGGTAAAGGATTAACATATAATACATGTTCGAAGGAATTACCATCACTTAAAAAAGAACTCGTCTGGCTAAAAGAGGTGGATAGCATTGCCATTCAATCCTCGTTAAAAAATCTGGCGGATTCCTACACGCGATTTTTCAACAAGCAAACGAAACCACCACGTTTTAAATCCAAGATGAACACCATTCAATCCTATACAACAAAACAAACAAACGGAAATATTGCCATCGTTGGTAACAACATTAAATTGCCGAAACTGGGCTTTATTCGCTTTGCGAAAAGTCGTGAGGTAAAAGGTAGGCTGATTAGTGCAGCAGTTAGACGAAATGTAAGTGGTACCTATTCTGTCTCCATTATGGTTGAGATAGAAGTAGAAAAGCTCCCTAAAACAGGTTCATCTGTTGGGATAGATGTCGGACTGAAAGACTTTGCTATTCTGTCGGATCAGACGGTATATAAAAATCGAAAGCATTTCTCTACCCTGGAAAAGAAATTAGTGAAGGAACAACGCATTCTGTCAAGACGCCAAGGGTTAGCTTTAAAACGAAAAAACAAGTTGTATGAAGCAAAGAATTATCAAAAACAAAAGCGGAAAGTAGCACGCATTCATGAGAAAATAGCCAATGCTCGAACAGACTACCTGCACAAAATCTCTACTGAAATTGTCAAAAACCACGACATTATTGGTATAGAGGATTTGCACGTATCGAATATGCTGAAAAACCACAAATTGGCAAAAGCAATTAGCGATGTAAGCTGGTCACAATTTCGTACCATGCTTGAATATAAAGCAACATGGTATGGAAAGCAGGTTGTCATAGTGGCAAAATACTTTTCTTCCAGTCAATTATGTTCACATTGTGGCTACCAAAATAAGGACGTTAAAAATCTTGCATTGCGTGAATGGGTTTGCCCATCTTGTCAAACACAACATGATCGAGATTTGAACGCAAGTATCAATATTCACAATGAAACAATTCGATTAACCGCAGGAACTGTGGAGATAGCCTAATAAAATAACTGGTGGTTACATTAGTGTTCTTAGGAATCCCCCACTTCAATCAAATCGTAAGATTGATAAGTGGTGGGTAGTTGAAGATTACGATAGGGAAAGAAAGGGTAACTTATAAATAATAAGACTAGTAGGAGGTTATTTAATGAAAGGTCAAACATCCGTTATACTTGCCATTATATTTGTTATTATTGTAGCCATTTTTGCAGTAATAAATGTTGATCCTGTTGAAGTGAATTACTTGTTTGGTACAGGGGAAGCCCCTTTAATCTATGTAATTTTATTTTCAGTGTTAATGGGTGGAATAATTACAGCTGCTGTAGGGATTATCAGAGTGTTTCGGCTGCAAAGAGAAATTAAGTCCTTACGTAAAGAAAACGTTAAATTAAAGGATGACACAGCTTCAATTCAACAAGAACAGGATAATCTAAGTAATGATAGTACTGAAGGTGAATCAGAAAATAATACTCAGGAAAAGCCTTTTTAACACATGTTAGAAAAATTGACTTATCGCAAAACGCTTGTTGTGTTTAAATAGTAAAGAAAAACCTGTAAATGGATAACTAATTCTAATTGCTACCCTTGGCTCTCTTTTGTATAATGGGAAGGTCAGGGGTGAATTTATGTTAAAAAGTAAAGCGGTTTGGAAATTTACTGAAAATAATACAGATGAAGTACAATGGGCGGGTGACACACCGGATTTGTCTCCTGTTATAAAAGAATTATTGGTACAACGTGGAATTACCACTTCAGATGAAGCAATTGAATTCCTGACCCCCACTATCAACAATTTGTATAATCCAGAGGATCTGTTGGGTATGGATGTTGCAATTGAGCGGGTACATAAAGCAATTGAAAAAAATGAAAAAATTCTCGTGTTTGGAGATTATGACGCAGACGGGGTTAGTTCTACGACTCTGTTAATGCTAGTATTACAGGAGCTCGGAGCTGACTGCGATTATTATATACCAAATCGGTTTTCGGAAGGTTATGGTCCAAACGAACAAGCATTTTCACACGCAAAAGAACAAGGATTCCAATTAATAATTACGGTAGATTGTGGAATAACATCCGTTCAGGAAGCAATGTTAGCCGAAGAGCTTGGAATCGATTTAATTATAACTGATCACCATGAACCACAAAATGAATTACCTCAAGCATTATCTATTTTACATCCAAAGTGTTCTCCCACATACCCTTTTAAAGAGTTAGCGGGTGTTGGAGTAGCTTTTAAATTTGCCCAAAGCTTATTAGGATATTTTCCGGAACATTTACTGGATTTAGTTGCTATTGGTACAATTGCCGACTTAGTTCCCCTGGTAAACGAAAATAGGATCCTTGCTTACCATGGTTTGAAGACTCTATCACGATCAAAGCGACCAGGGCTTAAAGCATTAAAGAAACAATGTAAAATTGAAGGAAATGTAACGGAAGAAGATGTTGGTTTTTTGATAGGACCACGAATAAATGCAGTTGGCAGGTTGCAAGATGCTGGATTGGCTGTTGAAATGTTAATGACTGATAGCGAGGAAGAAGCTGAACACCTTGCAGAAATGGTTCAAGGATTAAACCAAGAGCGACAGCAGATTGTGAATGAAATAGTTATAGAAGCGGAATCACTAGTTGAGGAAAGTGACGCAAAGGGTATAACGATTGTAGCAAAAGAAGGTTGGAATGAAGGGGTACTAGGAATAGTAGCTTCGAAGCTAGTACGGAAGTATGACCGACCAGCAATTGTTCTGGCAATCAATAATGAAGATGGCTCTGCTAAAGGTTCTGCACGAAGTATTCCTGCATTTGATTTGTTTAAAAATTGTATGGAAGTTAGAGACTACTTCACTCGATTTGGTGGACATTCGCAGGCTGCTGGAATGACATTACCAGTTGATAACATACCCTTATTACAGCAAAAGTTATCAGAAATAATCACTGAACAACTTTCAGATGACGATTTTAAGCAAAAGATTATAATAAGCAAAACACTTTCAATAAAAGAGGTTAATGAAGAACTGGTTAATGAAATCAATCAGCTTGCTCCATTTGGAATGGCTAATCCAAAACCAACCTTTCACGTAAAACAATTTCCTGCAAGCGTTCGTCAAATAGGTTCAATGCAAAATCATTTGAAACTACAGTTTAAACATGACGCATTATCCTTAGACGGAATTGGGTTTGGACTAGGTGATACATTTCCGTTCATCACCGAAAAAAGTCAAATCTCAGTGGTTGGAGAAATTGGAATTAATGAATGGAATGGAAACAGAAAAGCGCAAATGGTAATAAAAGATTTACAAATAGAAGAACCGCAGCTTTTTGATCACCGTGGAAAAAAACAAATTGATATTATGCCATTTGTAGGTAACACGAATAACTATTTGGTTATAGGCAATGATGTTGAAAACCGTATTAAAGAGTGTCCAACTAATCTTGCCAATGAAACATATAAATCAGACCATAGTAAAGTTGAAACCATTTTTTTGTTTGATTTACCAGATGACCTTGAAGATCTTAGTAAAACAGTACGGTTGGCACAGCCAGAAAATATCCATGTATGCTTTTATTTGAGAGACAGTAACTATCTTAAATCATTGCCTACAAGAGCAGACTTTAAGCAATTTTATGGATTAATAAGTAAACGGGGGTATTTTGATATACGAAAAGATCTAGCTTCCCTTATGAAGGTACAGGAATGGTCTGAAGAAAGAATTAGATTTATGTTAAATGTGTTTTTTGAATTGGAATTTGTTATTATAGAGAGTGGACTTGCTAAACCGAGTCCCAACCCGATAAAAAAAGAGTTGCAGGAATCAAAATTATATCAAAAACGAATTAAACACAGTGAAATTGAAAAGAAACTTTATTATTCGAATTATAATGATTTAAATCAATGGTTTCGGAGCTTAATAGAAGGTGTGGACATTCCCAAGGAGGAGCTTACCTATGGATTATAAGAAGTATATAAAAATAGTGGAAAACTGGCCGAAAGACGGTGTTCAATTTAAAGACATCACCCCTTTAATGGATAATGGTGTGGCATTTAAGTCAGCGGTTGATGAAATTGTAGAATTTGCAAAAGAAAAAGAGATAGATATAGTTGTGGGGCCTGAAGCAAGAGGATTTATAATTGGTTGCCCTGTATCATATGCATTGGAAATCGGCTTCGCACCGGTGAGAAAAGAAGGAAAACTCCCACGTGAAGTAATTAAGGTAGATTATGGTCTAGAATACGGCAAAAATGTTCTCACTATTCACAAAGACGCTATTAAACCGGGACAACGTGTGTTAATTACCGATGACCTGCTTGCAACAGGAGGAACTATTGAGGCTACCATAAAACTAGTAGAAGATTTAGGTGGCATTGTAGTAGGCTGTGCATTTTTGATAGAGCTTACATATTTAGATGGACTTAGTAAATTAGATGGTTATGATGTATTAACGTTGATGCGCTACTAACAACACAATTAAATTCATGATACAATGGTCTGACGATACAACCATTATTCGTCAGGCCTATTATTTATACATCAAGCTTGATTGTCCTGTTCATGACAGGTAAGACCTTTACTTTTCTAATAAATAGGTTGCTATCTAAGGCATATTAGTAGATTATAGGTATATATTAAATATTTGTCCTATTTGATCGTGCTATTTTTATGATGAACTAATAATTATGTTAATGTGTTTTATATAAAATAAAGTTTTTCGAAGCTAAATTTTCAAGATTTATATTCCCTCATTGAATTAAGGTGATCTAGATGGCTAAAGATGATATTTTAACAAGTGAAGACGTAATTAAAAAAGCGCGTAGATATTTAACTGAGGAAGATGCAGCGTTTATTCGGCGTGCATACGAATTTGCTGAAAAGGCTCATTCAAATCAGTTTCGAAAATCTGGTGAACCCTACATTATACATCCAGTTCAGGTTGCTGGTATTCTGGTTGAACTGGAAATGGATCCTGAAACAATTGCTGGTGGATTCCTACATGATGTGGTTGAAGACACAGATGTCACGTTGGAAGATTTAGAATCTAATTTCAATCGTGAAGTCGTTATGCTGGTTGATGGTGTTACGAAACTAGGTAAAATTAAATATAAATCAAAAGAGGCAATTCAAGCTGAAAATCATCGGAAAATGTTTGTAGCCATGGCTAAAGATATTCGTGTAATTTTAATTAAGCTTGCAGACCGGCTACATAATATGCGTACATTAAAACACCTTCCAGGAGAAAAACAACGGAGAATTTCAAATGAAACATTAGAAATTTTTGCACCATTGGCACACAGGTTAGGAATTTCTACCATAAAATGGGAATTGGAAGATACTGCACTAAGATACTTAAACCCACAGCAATATTACCGTATCGTACAACTAATGAAACAAAAAAGAGATCAACGTGAAACGTATATAAAAGATGTAATGGATCAGGTTAATAAACAGGTAGAAGAAGTAAATATTGATGCAGATATTTCTGGTAGACCCAAACATTTATACAGTATATACAGGAAGATGTCTAAACAGAATAAGCAATTCACTGAAATTTATGATTTGCTTGCAGTTCGGATAATTGTGGATAGTATTAAGGATTGCTACGCAGTGCTCGGAATTATTCATACCTGCTGGAAGCCAATGCCTGGCAGATTCAAGGATTATATTGCCATGCCAAAGCCAAATCTATACCAATCTCTGCACACTACTGTAATAGGTCCAAAAGGTGATCCTCTCGAGGTTCAAATACGAACGAAAGAGATGCACGAGATTTCAGAGTACGGGATTGCTGCACATTGGGCGTATAAAGAAGGACGTCAGTTAAATAAAGACAAGAAATCCTTTGAAGAGAAGTTAACCTGGTTCAGGGAAATTTTAGAATGGCAAAATGAAACACATGACGCTGAAGAATTCATGGAATCTTTAAAGGTAGATCTGTTTTCCGATATGGTCTATGTGTTCACACCTAAAGGTGATGTAATTGAGTTACCATCTGGGTCAGTTCCACTCGATTTTGCTTACCGAATTCATACAGAAATCGGGAATAAAACAATAGGAGCAAAAATCAACGGGAAGATGGAACCACTTGATTATCAGCTTAAAAATGGAGATATTATTGATGTTATGACTTCTAAGCATTCCTATGGTCCTTCTCAAGACTGGCTAAAGGTTACGCAAACATCACAAGCGAAAAACAAAATCAAACAGTTTTTTAAAAAACAAAGTCGCGAAGAAAACATTATTAAAGGAAAAGAATTGGTGGACAAGGAAATCCGTGCATTAGATATCGATCCTAAGGAAGCTTTAACACAGGATAATTTGCAACGTATCTACGAGAAATTCAATTTCACTAACGAAGAAGATATGTATGCAGCAGTGGGTTATCAGGGTATTACTGCTGCATTAATTGCTACTCGACTCACAGATAAAATCCGCCAAACAAAATTGAAGGAACAGGATTTAGCTCAAACACTAGAAGATGTGAAAACTGATGTTAAGGCAAATAAAGCAAGTAAACGTGATTCAGGTGTTAGAGTTGAGGGAGTCGACAATTTACTGGTTCGTCTTTCAAAATGCTGTAATCCAGTCCCTGGTGATGATATTGTTGGCTATATTACTAAAGGTCGTGGGGTATCTGTGCATAGAACAGACTGCCCTAATGTTCAAACCGAGAACGCTAAACAACGATTTTTACATGTGGAATGGGAAACAAATCAAAGTGATAAAAAGCAACAGTACCATGTTGACTTGGAAATATCCGGTTATGACCGACGTGGACTACTAAATGAAGTTTTACAAGCTGTAAATGAAACTAAAACAAATATTACACAAGTAACAGGCCGTTCTGATCGAAATAAAATGGCTGTTATAAATATAACTATTCTTATTCATGATACTAATCACTTAAGAAGAATAGTCGAACGGATCAAACAAATTAAAGAAGTTTATACAGTATCTAGAACAGTGCAGTAACGGTATTAGTCTGAAAAGGAGTTATACTAATGAGAGCAGTTATCCAACGCGCTGTCAATGCTAGTGTAACTGTTGACGGTGAGGCAATAGGAAAAATTGACAATGGGCTAGTTTTGCTATTGGGTGTTACACATGAAGATACAATTGACGATGTAAACTTTATTGTTAATAAAATAGTGAATCTCCGAATATTTGAGGATTCAAACGAAAAAATGAATCTGTCACTAAAAGATGTCAATGGGGAAGTATTATCTATATCTCAATTTACTTTATATGCAAGCACACAAAAGGGAAGACGTCCCAGTTTTACAGACGCAGCTAAAGCTGAGCATGCTGATAAGATGTACAAGGCTGCTAATCAATTAATTAGAGAAAATGGTGTTACAGTTGAGACAGGTAGGTTTGGGGAAATGATGAATGTTCAACTTACCAATGTTGGGCCAGCTACATTTATTCTAGATAGTAACGACAAATGAAAAAGGGATCCATTCGTCTTAAACGAATGGATCCCTTTTTTTCACCAACCTATTTATTTGCAAAGTATTTAAGCAATCCATTAACCATTCCCTGAACCAGTTTTTTCTGATAGGCGTCAGTTTGAAGAAGCTGTTCTTTTTCTTTGTTGGATAAAAACCCAAGTTCTACTAAGATAGCAGGCTTAAATGTTTGTCTGATAACAAAGTAGTCCCCAAACGTGAATTTACGGTCATTAGCGTTTGTTTCTTTAATTAATTCTTTTTGAACGTAAGCTGCAAGTTCTTTATTTTGATCGTGATAATAATAGGTTCCAATACCTGTTACATTCGGTAATTCAGGTGTACTGTTATAGTGAATACTAATGAATGCATCAGTTCCAGCAATGTTTGCATAACTTGATCGACTACCTAAAGAAATAAATTCATCTTCTGGCCGAGTTAAAATAACGTTTGCTCCCAAAACAGTCAATTCCTGCTTTAACTCCAATGAAGTTCTGTACGTATAATTCTTTTCGTAGGTCCCACTTACTCCAATTGCTCCAACGTCTCGACCACCATGCCCTGCATCAATTACAATGGTCTTATTTTCAATGCCTGATGAAGTAGTTTCGGTTTCATCTTGTATGAATTGTTTTTTTAAGAAGCCTTGCAAATCTTTGTTTTTCACTTCGTACCATTCTTCTGTTTCACCTAAAACTTCAAAGGTAGTCCCTTTATCAGCGTAACCAGTAATTTCGTATTGTGTCGCTGGTCCACTTCTAAGGTGCGTATTATCATAGGACAGAATTACCTGGTCTATTGTTGGTTTGTTGGTTGAAACTTCTATTTTATCAGCTGAAGCACCACCTTCACGAATTGAAATGTAGTCTGTAACCACCCAACCAGTCGTTGAATCCAATTGTATTTCAACCCAATTATTTTTCTGCTGCAGGATTGTGTATGTTTCATTTGCATGAACTTCCATAATTTCCTCATAACTTTCACCTGGGCCGTTTCTAACATTTAAAACTTCCGTATTAATAACAGCTTCTTTTGCTTTGACTGGGCTGGTCATTGCAGTTAAAACTAAAAGTAAACTTATGCAAAGACCTAACAATTTAAACCTGCGCAAATCTATTTCCCCCTAAATGATAGTAAAACAAATATGTATCTTTCTTTATTTTAATAGAAATAATGTAATTAGGCAAAGATAGGTTTATACTGGAGGTAATAAAAAAATGAGAATGAGTGAAATGCAACGAAAAACTTCAACAAATAAAGACATACATGACGTTAATTTTCATCGATTTATGGAACTGCATGATCATACAAACCATATGGAAATGGCTATGGAATTAGGAATAACTTTAGGTGAAGTGAATCAGCTAAAGAAAAAAGTAAATCGTACTTGACATTGTAATCGGATGCTATTATGATTATAATCATTCTATCATAAATAATGAACCGTTTGAGGGAAAAAGTAGTTAAGTGAATAGTTGGTCAGAGAGAAAATGTCGCGAGGCTGAAAACATTTTTACAATACTAACTTAATGAAAGACATTCCTTAGGATCTTAATTGAAAAATATTTTAGGTTAAGACGTTTTGCAGGCGTTAACTGTGAAGAGTGGGTGTAACTGTACACCAACTAGGGTGGCAACGCGGGTAACTCTCGTCCCTTTTTTATATTGGGATGGGAGTTTTTTTGTATTGATAAAGAAAAGAATGCCGATCTATGGTAATACTAGAAATAGTTTTATCTTCAATTTTACATATGAAGTCAAAAGGAGAGATAACATGAACATAAAAGCACCACGCGGAACGGTAGATGTTTTACCTGAAACGGCGCAAAAGTGGCAGTATATAGAAAGTGTTTTAAAATCTGTATGTGAAAGATTTAACTTTAGTGAGATTCGGACCCCTTTATTTGAGCACACGGAATTGTTTCAACGGGGTGTTGGCGACTCAACAGATATCGTTCAAAAGGAAATGTATACATTTGAAGATCGTGGTGGCAGAAGCTTAACTTTACGCCCGGAAGGAACTGCATCTGTTGTAAGAGCTTTTGTAGAAAATAAATTGTTTGGTTCGCCAATACAACCCGTAAAACTGTTTTATTTTGGTCAAATGTTCAGGTATGAACGTCCACAAAAAGGTAGAATGCGTCAATTAAATCAATTTGGTGTTGAGGTTATGGGCAGCGCAGACCCCGCGGTCGATGCTGAGGTAATTGATTTGGCTATGACATGCTATAAGCAACTGGGGCTAAAATCATTAAAACTTGTTATTAACAGCCTGGGAGATACGGAGAGTAGAATAGCGTATCGTGAAGCATTGATACAAAACTTCTCGCCACATAAAGAAGAATTATGCGAGGATTGTCAAACCCGTCTGACTCAAAATCCACTACGCATATTGGATTGTAAAAAGGATAGTGATCACCCCGCAATGGGGACAGCGCCATCTATGGTTGATTATTTAAACGAGGAATCAAGCGATTATTTTGAAAAGGTTAAGAAATACTTAGACGTAATGGACATTTCATATACTGTGGATAAAAATCTTGTACGTGGGTTAGATTATTATAACCATACAGCATTTGAGATTATGAGTGAGGCTGAAGGGTTTGGCTCTATCACTACACTGGCTGGAGGCGGTCGGTATAATGGTTTAGTAGAAGACTTAGGGGGACCTGACACACCTGGAATTGGGTTTGGAATGGGAATTGAAAGACTTCTAATGGCTCTTGAAGCTGAAAAATTAACTGTACCGGTAGATGATGAGTTAGATTGTTTCTTTGTTGCCTTTGGTGAAAAAGCAGAAGCAGAATCTGTTCGTCTTGTACATGTCTTGCGTGAAAATGGTGTCCAGGTCGACCGTGATTATCAGGGACGCAAAATGAAAGGACAATTTAAAGCTGCAGATCGTGTTAACGCAAGGTTTGTTCTTGTTTTGGGTGACCAGGAAATAGAAAACAACGTAATTAATGTAAAAGATATGAAAAGTGGCGATCAGAAAGAGGTAGCTCTATCAGATATCGTATCTTATATGAAAACTATAACACTAGGTAAGGGTGGCAGATCATAATGGGAAAAGTTACACGAAGTTTAGCTGGATCACTGGGTTCAGATCATATTGACCAGGAGGTACTTCTTAAGGGATGGGTACAAAAAAGACGTGATTTAGGCGGACTTATTTTTATTGACTTACGTGATAAATCTGGTGTTGTTCAAATTGTTTTTAACCCAACGATTTCTGAAGAGGCATTAACCATTGCTGAATCAGTTCGGAGTGAATATGTTGTTGAAGTAAAAGGCCAGGTAGTAAAACGTGACAAGTCAACAGTAAATGAGCTGATGACAACGGGAGAAATAGAGGTAGTTGTTCAGTCACTGGAAATACTAAATAAATCAAAGAACCCTCCATTTCTAATCCAGGACGAGACTGATGTTGCTGAGGAATTGCGTTTGAAATATCGGTATTTGGATTTGCGGAGAAGTTCCTTGCAGGAAACATTTAAATTACGTCATCGTACAACCCAAGTTATACGAAACTACTTAAATGACCATGAATTTTTAGAAATGGAGACACCAATCCTAACAAAGAGCACTCCAGAGGGAGCTCGAGATTACCTGGTTCCAAGTCGTGTCCACGCTGGTGAATTTTATGCTTTGCCACAGTCACCACAGCTCTTTAAACAGCTGATTATGGTGTCCGGATTTGAGAAATACTATCAAATTGCCCGTTGTTTCCGAGATGAAGACTTACGTGCAGACCGGCAGCCTGAATTCACACAAATTGATATAGAGACGTCGTTCATGTCAAGTGATGAAATCATGGAAATGACTGAGAAGATGATGCAAAAAGTTATGATGGAAGTGAAAGGACTTGAGCTTTCTCTACCATTACCAAGAATTAAATACCAGGATGCAATGGATCGCTATGGTTCAGATAAACCGGATACACGCTTTGAAATGGAACTTGTTCATGTCTCTGATGATGTGAAGGATTCTTCGTTTAAAGTATTTCAGAATGCGGTTAGCACGGGAGGAAAAGTTGCATTACTAAATGCAAAAAATCAAGCATCAAGTTATTCAAGGAAAGATATTGACAAATTAACAGAGTTTGTCAAGGTTTACGGAGCAAAGGGTTTAGCTTGGTTAAAGGTTGAAGAAGGTGACTTGAAAGGGCCTATTTCAAAGTTTCTATCTGCTGAGGAAGTAAAGGCTATACGTAATAAATCAGACGCTGTCGATGGTGATTTACTACTCTTTGTAGCTGATAAGTCTTCTGTCGTCTATGATAGTCTAGGTGCGTTGCGATTGAAATTAGGAAAAGAAATGAATGTAATTGATGAAAATAAATTTAATTATTTATGGGTTACAGACTGGCCATTGTTGGAATATGATGAGGACGGTGAAAGATATCATGCTGCACACCATCCATTCACCATGCCGATGGATGAGGATGTCAGCAAACTGTCAACTGACCCTGGAAATGTACGTGCTAAGGCATACGACCTAGTGTTAAACGGTTATGAGCTTGGTGGCGGTTCTCTCCGTATTTACCAACGCGCCCAACAAGATAAAATGTTTGAAATACTTGGCTTTTCTCCTGAAGAGGCACAGGAACAGTTTGGCTTTTTATTAGAAGCGTTAGAATATGGTGCCCCGCCACATGGTGGAATTGCACTCGGATTGGATAGAATCATTATGCTGTTAGCTGGCCGTTCCAACCTTCGTGACACTATTTTGTTTCCGAAAACAACATCTGCTTCGGATCTGTTGACGGATGCTCCTAGTGAAGTAGCAAGCAATCAGTTAGATGAATTATCTATTCAGTTAAACAAAAAAAATGATTAAAAAATGGAAATGTAACGTTTTTGTAATGAATGTAATCGAATTTTCACAATAATCAATATTGATTAAAAGGATTTCTTGTGATAAGATTATCTTACATGAAAGAGGGCATGAAGTCCTGATGTGTACGTTTATAAAAATGTTTTGACCGAACATTTTTATATATGGGAGCTCGTTTGTTTCTGTATTGCGTGCAAGCCTTTTACAAAGAGGAAGTATAATAGGTACAGAACAAGGCACCCACCTGCTGGAGCAGGATCAAAACAAAAATAGTAGACGGCACAATTGGGATTAAATGTCTACATACTGAAAAAAGGCTATGACACTATTTATATATTAGTGTCATAGCCTTTTTTTTTAATAGATGTATAGCTTACTTCAGGTTAATTACTTGTGCCATTAGCAACTTGCTGTAAGTTTCCATTTTTGTCCATTCGGAAAGCTGGTGTTTTTGTAGGTCCTTGATCGTCTAAAACCGTCATTTTTCTAGCACGTTCCATTATCTGAATGAATACTTGGTAGTCTTCTTGAATCGTGCTTAGTTGTTTTTCGGTAACAGTTAATTTCTTTCCTAATTCAGTAACGTGATTTCTTAATCCTTGATTCTCTTTTTCTAGTCGTTCCAGAGAAGCCTTTGATTGATTAGATGTCTGATTTTCCTTTTTAACCTGTTTTAAATAGCCAATTACCAGGTCCATTGACATATACGACTCTGTTTGTTGTGCGGGAATGTTACGTTCAATGTTATTTTCATTTACAGGTGTAGTCTTGCGTTCTAATTGAACAACTGGTTGGCTAGAACTTTGACTCTGAGATTGCACTGCAACTGCTCTCTTTTTTTCTTTCCGTTGTCTTTTTGCAAGGTCAATAGCATGATCATACTTATTTCTTACCTCAGCATTCCATCTGAATCCACAAGCTGCGGATGTTCGATTTAAATGATCACCAACCTCTTCAAAAGCATTTAATTGTGTACTGCCCTCACGTATGTGACGAAGAACTGTTTCTGCTAAGAGCAAATCATCTTCATGAGACCATGCATCCTGTCTAACTTTAACCACTATTTTCAGCTCCTTTAACTACGGCAACTAGATTTATTTAGTGTACATCTTTATATGTTAACTAGTTTGACCGATAGTAAAGGGAATTATACCTAACTTACTTGCTATTATTTTTGTCTTTTTGAATTTTATCATATACTTGTTTCATAGCTTGCTCAAACTTACCTGTGTTCTTAGGTTTATAGTATTCTTTTTTACGCAATGTATCTGGAAGATATTCTTGATTTACCCAGCCGTTTTCATGATTGTGAGGATCTTTATAATTAACTCCTCTTCCCATACTCTCAGCACCACTATAATGTGAGTCTTTAAGGTGAAGTGGTATCTCGCCACTTTTACCATTTCGAATATCAGACAGTGCTGCATCAAGAGCTTTGTAAGCTGTATTGGATTTGGGTGACAGGCAGAGTTCCACGATTGCTACTGATAGCGGTATTCGTGCTTCTGGAAACCCTAATCGTTCAGCTGCCTGTACTGCAGCAACTGCACGAGGCCCTGCTTGCGGATTGGCTACCCCGATGTCTTCATATGCACAAACGATCATTCGTCTTGCTATACTTTCCAGGTCGCCTGCTTCTATTAGTCTCCCTAAATAATGAAGTGCGGCATTTACATCGCTACCCCGAATAGATTTCTGAAATGCTGACAAAACATCATAATGTGCATCACCATTTTTATCGTGTGAAAAGCTTTTCTTCTGCATGCATTCTTCAGCAATACTTAATGTAATGTTAACCTCATCATTATTGTCCTTAGGGGTAGAGTATACTGCCAGTTCCAGTCCGTTTAGTGCAGACCGTAAATCCCCGTTTGCAGCGTGTGAAAATTGCTCTACTGCTTCGTCAGTGATGGTGACCCGATAGTTTCCTAGACCTTTGTCCATATCATCCAAGGCTCTATTTATAGCAATCTTAATATCTGGTGGAGTTAATGGATGTAGTTCAAATAAGTGACATCTGCTACGAATAGCTGGGTTTATGGAGTGGTATGGATTACTCGTTGTACACCCAATTAATGTTAGTAGGTCACTCTCTAAGTAAGGTAACAAGAAATCCTGTTTTGCTTTGTCTAATCGATGTACCTCATCAAGAACCAACACGACTTGCCCAGTCATTTTAGCTTCCTCTACAACAATTTCCATATCTTTTTTCTTATCTACAACAGCATTTAACATTTTAACGGGAATGTTTAAACTTTTTCCTAATGCTACTGCCATGGATGTTTTACCAGTACCAGGTGGACCATATAGAATCATAGAAGCTAGACGGCCAGATTGAATCATGCGGTTGACTATTTTGCCTTCACCGACAATATGTGTTTGGCCAATTATTTCAGAAATGTGAGTTGGTCTCATTCGATATGCTAATGGCTTTTGTTTCATAGGTACCATCCTTTTTATGTGGTTTGTGTTTCATGCAATACATGCACTATTCATGCTATAATATCATGTGTGAATAACAATTCCTTGTAATAAGTTAACATAAATTGTTTAAATTCTACTTTTTTCGGCTTGTTCAAACTGTACTGACTGTCTTTTCAACTGATTTGTCGACCTTTTGAACACGTGCTTTGAAAGTAGTACAATATTAATAGAGGTGTAAAGCATGAAGATTTCTACAAAAGGACGTTACGGTTTAACCATTATGATTGAACTTGCTAAACAATATGGGCAGGGACCCGTTTCCCTAAAATCTATAGCACGTGATAAGAATTTGTCTGAACATTATTTAGAACAATTAGCGTCACCATTACGAAATGCAGGTTTGGTTAAGAGTGTACGTGGAGCATACGGCGGCTATATGTTAGCTTCTGAACCAAAAGTAATAACAGCTGGTGATATTATTCGAGTTTTAGAAGGACCAATTACGCCTGTCGAGGGCATTGAAGACGAAGATGCAGCAAAACAGGCATTGTGGTTACGCATTCGGGACGCCGTTAAGGATGTATTGGACACCACTACATTGGAAGACTTAGTACAACATGACAATGATCAACATCATGAATCTTATATGTTCTATATTTAGTAAACGATTAGGAAGGAAATGTTTAAGATGAATAACATCTATTTGGACCATGCTGCTACAACTCCTATGGCTAAAGAAGTAATTGAAGCAATGATTCCTGTCCATTCTCAAGTTTTTGGGAATCCATCGAGTATCCATTCGTTTGGTAGACAAGCAAGACAAGTGATGGATCAGGCCCGAGTCGTATTTGCTAAAAGTATCCATGCAGATGAAAAAGAAATTTTTATTACAAGTGGTGGAACTGAGGCCGACAACCTTGCGATGATTGGAACTGCGCTTGCTAATCAACAAAAGGGCAATCACATTATAACAACGGTACAGGAGCATCATGCAGTTCTACATGCAGCAGAGCATTTAGAAGAAATAGGATTTGAGGTAACCTATTTACCTGTATACAAAGACGGGAAAATTTCGATAGGGGATTTATCAAATGCACTGACTGACAGTACAATAGTAGTGTCGATTATGGCAGTCAACAACGAGACAGGTATTACTCAACCAATAAAGGAAATTGGAGAGTTGTTAAAAAATCATCAGGCTAATTTTCATACGGATGCCGTTCAGGCGTATAGTCACCTTGAAATAGACGTTAAAAGAGATAATATTGACTTGTTGACAGTAAGTTCTCATAAAGTCAACGGACCAAAAGGCATCGGTTTTCTCTATATTAACAAAAATGTTCAAGTCAATCCTTTGCAGTTTGGGGGAGAACAAGAACGTAAACGCAGGCCTGGTACGGAGAACGTTGGCAGTGTTGCAGGGTTTCAACGCGCGGTTCAATTGCTGATGGATAGAAAAGACGAACGGAACAAAACTTATTCGAATTATAAGATGATTTTTTTGGATACATTAAAACAAGAAGGGCTTAGCTTTGAAATAAACGGAGCACAAGCAGACCTTGTTCCTTCAATAGTCAATATCAGTTTTCCTGGAACAAATGTTGAAGCATTGTTAACTAACTTCGATTTATCTGGTGTGGCTGCTTCAAGTGGCAGTGCATGTACTGCCGGTTCGATTGAGCCTTCACATGTACTGAGTGCAATGTACGGTGCGGAGGATGCCCGTACAACTAATTCGATTCGATTTAGTTTTGGTCTTCATAACAACCAAGAAGATATTAAGGAAGCAGCAAAACGTATTGCTTCAATTGTAAAGCGCCTAACTGTTTAAACGGAAACTTCCTTAGAAAACTTGGCTTATCGCCAAGCCTTAATGGCGAAAGCCTTAGTTACACTTTTGCAGTAAGAAAGGATTTATACTTTCTTACCTGCTAAAAAAGAGTTTTGATACAAAATCTATAAGCTGCAACGTAACAGCCGGATTGATTTCCACTGCGGGCAGTCGCTTTCCGCGGGAACGGCTTCAGACTCCTCGCGGAAAACCGCCGCTGTGGGGTCTTCAGACACGTGCTGTTCCCGCAGGAGTCGACTGCCCTCCGCTCCAATCAATCAGATGAATGGTCGTTTGTTTAGCGGTAAACAATGTCGCAGTTTGTATCAACTACGAAGATTAAAAGGAAACAAAACTTACAAAAAAGCCTAAAAAAATAAACAGGCGGTGACAAATAAAATGGAAAAAATCAAAGAAAATAAAGATATCCGTGTAGTGGTAGGAATGAGTGGAGGTGTCGACTCATCAGTAGCAGCATTATTATTAAAAGAACAAGGCTATGATGTGGTAGGTATTTTCATGAAAAACTGGGATGATACGGACGAAAGTGGCTTTTGTACCGCTACAGAAGACTATGACGATGTTGTGCGTGTATGTAACCAAATTGGTATTCCGTATTATGCAGTGAATTTTGAGAAACAATATTGGGACAAAGTGTTTACTTATTTCTTAGAAGAATACAAAGCTGGGAGAACACCTAACCCGGATGTTATGTGTAACAAGGAGATAAAGTTTAAAGCGTTTTTAGATCATGCAATTTCTTTAGGTGCTGATTATTTGGCAACTGGGCATTATGCACAAGTAAGAGAAAACAATGGTGAATATGAGATGCTTCGTGGTGTTGATGATAATAAAGACCAAACATATTTTTTAAATCAACTTACACAAAACGTATTGGAGAAAGTTATGTTTCCTTTAGGTCACCTACCAAAAAAAGAAGTCAGGAAAATTGCAGCTGAACACAATCTAGCGACTGCAACCAAGAAAGACAGTACTGGCATATGTTTTATCGGTGAACGAAATTTCAAAGAATTTCTAAGTGAATACTTGCCGGCACAGCCCGGTAAAATGAAAACATTAGAAAATGAAGTGAAAGGGAACCATGAAGGTCTAATGTATTACACAATTGGCCAACGCCAGGGTCTTGGGATTGGTGGTTCTGGTGATGCATGGTTTGTTGTAGGGAAAAATTTAAATGAAAATGTTTTATATGTTGAACAAGGATCTGAAAATGAGCATTTGTATTCAGAAAGTTTAATTGCTACAGATTTAAACTGGATTACCACAAAAAATCTCGGAAAAACATTTACCTGTACTGCAAAATTCCGTTATCGTCAAAAGGATAGTAAAGTAACAGTAGCCATCCTTGATAATGGTAATGTCCACGTTAGCTTTAATGATAGGCAACGGTCTATTACGCCAGGCCAGGCTGTAGTGTTTTACGATGGGGAAAAATGTCTTGGTGGAGGAACAATTGATCAAGTGATTAAAAATAATCAAGCAATTAGCTATGTTGTATAGGTAAAGAGGTATTGAATTTATTAAAAAGGATCTATGTTCCACTGCACATGGGCAGGATCCTTTTACTAACAATATTATTTGAAAAGTGTGGTGTTGAAAATGGAAAAAATGCAGCAAGCAATTGAATACATGCAGGAGCAAAAATTCGAAGAGTCTGCAAAACTTTTTACTGAAATTATTGAAGAACAACCTGACAACCCAATCGGTTACATTAACTTTGGTAATTTATTAATTCATCTGCACGAACTACCTCGTGCGCAACGTTTTTTCGAAAAAGCAATTGAACTGGATGAACATGCTGCAACTGCTTATTATGGTCTGGGAAATGTGTATTTAGAAGAGTCGGTCTATCCTAAAGCACAGGAAAACTTTCAAAAAGCAATTGAGTTAGGCTTAGAAGAGGGCGATGTTTATTTCATGTTAGGAATGACACTTCAAAGTCAGCAGCAAATGAAGCTTGCATTACCTTATCTGCTTCGAGCAACAGAATTACAACCAACAGATGATGAAATTGCTTTTCAGTATGCTTTAACCTTAGCACAAAGTGATCATTTAAAGGAGGCGAAGTCGGCTTTTGAAAACGTGCTAAAACTTAATAAGGAACATAGCGATGCGTATTACAATTTAGGAGTAATAGCGCTTTATGATGATCAACTGGATACAGCTATCAATCACTTTGATGACGCTTTGTCTATCCAGGAGGATCATAAGTTAGCAGCAAATGCTAAAGAACAAACACAAATGATAATTGACCAAAACCGAAACCAAAAGTGAGAATAGTGGGGTTGTTTTGATGGGAAAAATAGAGCAATCTGGGGAACTTGATATACAAAAGTATATTAAAGGTGAGCTTCTATACACAATTTTTCATAATGCTACTGAGCATTTTTCAATTGCGAAAATTAAGGTCCTTGATACTAATGAAGAGATACAGGACAAAGAAATTGTTGTAAAGGGGCATTTCTCGAACTTACAGGAAACCAAAGACTATATTTTTTATGGAGAAATAGAGCGGCATAGTAAGTTTGGGTTACAGTATCAGGTTAGTTCTTACGAATCAAATGTACCCGATACAACAGATGGTTTAATTGCCTATTTATCAAGCGACTTATTTTATGGAATTGGTAAAAAAACTGCGAGTAAAATCATTGAACATATTGGTGAAAATGCTATTTCACAAATATTAACAAATCCAAGACTTTTAGACAGAGTAAAAGGATTGAAGCCAGATAAAGCTGAACAATTAGTAAAAACCTTACAGGAAAATGAAGGCTTTGAACATATAGTTGTAAATTTGGCTAAGTACGGCATTGGGTTAAAGCTTGCTCAAAAAATTTATCAGGTATATAAGGATGAATCAATTGAAGTACTTAAAAATGATCCGTACCAATATGTATTTAAAGTAGATGGATTTGGGTTCCAAAAGGCAGATGAAATTGCAGGAATAAATGGACTGTCGCTGACACATCCAAATCGAATTGGCGCTGGATGTATATTTGTGATGCAAAAAAGTGTGCAAGATGGTCATGTATACATGCCTATTAATAAATGTATAACAAATGTTATTCAGTTATTGGGATACTCAGGGACTGAACTCAATGACGATACTGTTGAAAAAAGGCTGGATGCATTAAACACAGAGAAGGCAATTATAATTTATGATGGTAATGTATATTTACCTTCCTTGTATTATGCAGAAGATGGTTTTGCTTCGCATGTCAAGCGACTGATTTCAAAGCCTATAGAGCAGGAAACACCGTTAGCAGAAATGATGAAGATTATTGGTGATATTGAAGAAGAGGAAACATTAAGCTATGGAAAAGAACAGTTCAATGCTATTAATCAATCTTTGCATTCTAAACTAATGATTGTAACTGGGGGTCCTGGAACAGGAAAAACGACGGTAATTAAAGGTATTGTAGATGCGTATGCAGCTATTAACGACGTTTCCGTGGATCCAGGAGATTATGAAAAAAAATCAGATTTCCCATTTGTATTAACAGCTCCAACTGGGCGGGCAGCTAAACGGCTAAATGAATCGACTGGTCTGCCTGCTGTCACCATACATCGTTTGCTTGGATGGGATGGAAATAATGGGTTTGATAAGGATCAAAATGAACCATTAACAGGAAAGTTCCTGATTGTAGATGAATTCTCAATGGTAGATATCTGGCTGGCCAACAGTTTATTTAAAGCAATACCAGATGATATGCAAGTTCTGCTGGTTGGGGATGAAGATCAATTACCCTCAGTTGGCCCTGGGCAGGTACTTACCGATCTATTAACCAGTGAGTCGATTCCACTTGTCAGCCTAAATGATGTATATAGACAAAAAGAAGGATCAAAGATTATCCAATTGGCCCATACTATTAAAAAAAACGAATGTACCGAAGAATCACTTCAAAATGATGAGGATTTTAGTTTCTTGAAATGCAATGAATACCATATGATTGATGTGATTTCAAAAGTGTTTTCTCACGCCGAGAACAAAGGTATTGAATTAAAAGACATTCAAGTATTAGCCCCAATGTATCGCTCACAAGCAGGTATAACAGTTATTAACAAAACATTGCAGACCATTGTTAATCCAAAAACAAAAGGTAAGCGGGAAGTTAAACTGTATGAAACAATTTTCCGCGTTGGTGATAAAGTATTGCAATTAGTTAACCAACCTGAAGATGGCGTTTCAAACGGTGATATTGGTGAAATTGTTGCTATCTTTTTTGAAAATGAAAATATTGAGAATGTAGAACAGATCGTTGTAAATTATGAAGGTAAAGAAGTTGTTTATGAAAGAAAAGATTATACAAACATCATGCATGCATATTGTATTTCTATCCATAAGTCACAGGGAAGTGAATTTCCAATTGTTTTATTGCCAGTTGTTTCAACATACAACCGTATGCTGCGTAAGAATTTATTATATACAGCAATTACAAGAAGTAAGCAGTCCTTAATAATATGCGGAGAAACACATGCATTTCTTCATGGAGTTAACACAATGGATACGAACAAACGTTATACCAGTCTTGTTAAACAACTTCAGAGTCGTTTATCTGATGATTTAACAAAACAAGTCAGCGAAGCAGAGGAAGAAATTTCGCCTTACGATTTCATGTAAAAATGTGTATAATATCATAAAATTTGGGTAAGCATAACATAATAATGTACAGCCATTAAAAGGAGTAGTGCTACTTATGGAATGCCCAAATTGTAATCGGAAAGACTTAGGCAAAATAGGCACCCAGCAATACTATTGCTGGAACTGTTTTATTGAAATAACAGTAGTTAATGAGGAAGTTATTATTAATCAAATTGAATCAGACGGTTCTTTAAGCTGTTTAAATGATTTGTTTACTGATGAAGAAAGAAGAATACAGTGGTGATTAGTTTTAAATATATATTACTTTTAAAACTTAGGGGCGCCCAATATGTTTAAAGAAAAGAACCAAACAACTGTTTTGTATTGGTTAATAATCGCCATTTTATGCTTCTTATTATTTTTTCTTTTTGTAAAACTGTTCCCTTTCTATGGAGCTGTTTTTTCCTTTTTAGGGAGTATTCTTTCCCCATTTCTAATAGCGTTGTTTATTGCATACCTGTTATATCCATTGGTACTGAAACTCCATTCACTTAACATTCCTAAAGGATTAACCATTCTGATCATATACATATTGTTTTTTGGTGGTATCCTATTTACCGTTAAGCAGATCTATCCACTATTTATTAGGCAACTAACTGAATTAAGTGAACAAATCCCAGAATTCACCACACTGTATAAAAATTTGATTTATCAAATGTATGAGTCCACTGCTTTTTTGCCAGAAACAGTTCATGATAAGATGGATAGTCTGTTTATGAAAATAGAAAACACCTTAGGAAAACTGATAGAAAAAATAGCAACTTCCATTACAAGGATATTTGATATAATCGTTCTGCTTACAGTAATACCTGTTCTCGTATTTTATTTCTTGAAGGACACAGATAAAATTAAGAATTGGTTCAAAAAGTGGATTCCAGAGTCCTATCACACAAGAGCACATGACGTTCTTTTTTCTATTGATAAAAGCTTGGGGAATTATATACGTGGACAGTTGTTAGTAAGTCTTTTTGTAATTGTTGCATCATTTGGTTGCTTTTATTTTTTAGGCTTAAAGTATGCTTTAGTACTTGCGATTATAGTGGGTATCTTTAATTTCATTCCTTATTTTGGCCCAATTATTGGTATGTTACCTGCAGTGGCTATCGCTTTTACGGTTTCAACACAACTAGTGTTGTTTGTGGTCATAACGGTTTTTACCATTCAATTAATTGAAAGTAACTTACTGTCACCCTATATTGTTGGAAAGAGTATTCATATTCACCCTGTAGCCATTATCTTTGCTCTGCTTATTGGAGGTGAGATTGGAGGGGTTATAGGTTTGCTGCTCGCAGTTCCAGTTCTAACTGTAACGAAGGAAATTGTTAATCAGGTTAGGTCAAAAAAACTTCTTAATTGACATCTGAAAAAAATATACTTATACTTAATTCAATTAAATTTCTAAAGGGTAAGTTAAAGGAAAAACATATTTATATTAAAAATGTTGAAGGTTCTAAGTACATGAAGTATCAAGCTTTAAAGAGAGGAATTCCCATGGCTGAGAGGAATTCTATAGCCTGAGTCATGGAAAGCTAAACTGGAGTGTGGTTAATAACCATCGGTTTCAAACCGTTATTATGATCAAGTGATGAATAACAAATCATGTTGTTCATAATTAGGGTGGTACCGCGAATAATCTCGTCCCTGCATTAATGCAGAGATGGGATTTTTTTTAATTTTAAAGCGGAATGGGCTTGTTCAGCGACGAAAAGCATAGACAAGAAACCGAAGAGGAAAAGGTTTAATCCTCGTAGTGTTTATTGACTATGTCTCGAGTCGTTAGCCCATGGAGCTGGATCTATTTTAAAGCGGAATGGGCTTGCTGTGACAGAGAGTCTGTTTATAGAAATCTATTAGGAGGAACAAGAATGAAACAATTAACATCTGCTGAAGTAAGACAAATGTATATTGATTTTTTCAAAGAAAAAGGTCATCGAGTTGAGCCTAGCGCTTCACTAGTACCTGTTGAGGATCCAACTTTATTGTGGATTAATAGTGGTGTAGCCACACTAAAAAAATATTTCGATGGCAGGGTTATTCCTGATAATCCCCGTTTAGTTAATGCTCAGAAATCAATTCGAACAAATGATATTGAAAACGTTGGATTTACCGCACGCCACCATACGTTTTTTGAAATGCTTGGAAACTTTTCAATTGGAGACTATTTTAAGAAAGAAGCAATCGAGTGGGGCTGGGAGTTTTTAACAAGTAAAAAATGGATAGGCTTTGATCCTGAACTTCTAGCTGTTACAGTTCATCCTGAAGACGATGAAGCATATAATATTTGGCTAAATGATATTAAAATACCTAAAGAACGAATTATTCGTCTAGAGGAAAACTTTTGGGACATTGGGGAAGGACCAAGTGGGCCAAATACTGAGATTTTTTTTGATCGAGGTGAAAAATACGGGAATGATCCAGATGATCCTGAGTTATACCCAGGCGGCGAAAATGATCGGTATCTCGAAATTTGGAATTTAGTATTCTCTCAGTTCAATCATAATCCTGATGATACGTATACACCATTACCTAATAAGAATATAGATACTGGAATGGGACTTGAGCGTATGGTTTGTGTTATTCAAGATACCCCTACAAACTTTGAAACAGATTTATTTATGCCGATTATAAAAGAAGTTGAAAATTTTGCAACTGTTTCATATGGGAAAACTGATCTGGCTGATACAGCTTACAAGGTAATTGCCGATCATATTAGAACTGTTACGTTTGCTATTGGAGACGGGGCTCTTCCATCCAACGAAGGGCGTGGTTATGTCTTACGCAGACTTCTCCGAAGAGCTGTGCGTTTCGCTAAACAAATAGGAATTGAAAAGCCGTTTATGTACAAACTGGTATCAAATGTAGGTGCTATTATGAAGGATTTCTACCCTGAAGTATTGAAACAACAAGAACATATTGAAAATATAGTGAAACTAGAAGAGGAGAGATTCCTTGAAACATTGCATGATGGGTTAGAGATGTTAACTACTATTATGAATGTAGAAAAAAGTAAAGGGAGTACAGTGTTCCCTGGTGAAGAAGTCTTCCGCTTATATGACACATATGGATTTCCTAAGGAGTTAACGGAAGAATATGTAAAAGAAGAAGGGTTTACTATAGACAGAGAAGGATTCGAATTAGAGATGGAACGCCAACGAGAACGAGCACGAAATGCTAGGCAAAAAACTGACTCCATGCAGGTTCAGGACGAAATCCTAAGCAAAGTTGACATAGACAGCCAATTTGTTGGATATGATCAACTGGAGGTTGAAACAACCATCTCTCATATTATTAAGGGAAAAGAATTTGTTGACACACTGCAGAAAGGTGATGTGGCGTTTGTATTTTTAAATCAAACACCTTTCTATGCGGAAAGTGGTGGACAAGTTGCGGACAATGGATGGATTTATACAGACGATGCTTCCATGTATGTTGAAACTGTTCAAAAAGCACCAAAAGGGCAACATGTACAACGCGTAATGGTTAAAAAGGGTAGTTTTAATCGTGGTATGCAAGTATCAGCATCTGTCGACAGTAACTTCCGACATGCGGTTGTCAAAAACCACACTGCAACTCACTTATTGCACCAGGCTTTAAAAGATGTTCTAGGCAGCCATGTAAATCAAGCTGGGTCACTAGTGACACCTGAAAAATTACGGTTTGACTTTTCTCATTTCGGTTCCATAAATGATGACGAAATAAAACAAATTGAAACAAAGATTAATGAAAAAATCTGGTCATCAATACCACTTGTAATTGAAAACAAAAATATTGCTGAAGCAAAAGAAATGGGGGCTATGGCATTATTTGGTGAGAAATATGGAGATGTAGTCCGCGTAGTACAAGTTAGTGATTATAGTATTGAGCTATGTGGGGGATGTCATGTTACGAATACAGCAGAAATTGGAATGATTAAAATCATCAATGAAACAGGAATAGGTGCAGGAACACGCCGTATTGAAGCAGTTTCCAGTAAATATGCGTATCATTATGTAAATGATAAACTCGATATTCTAAAAACATCAGGTGAGCTTCTAAAAACAAGTTCAGAAAATGTACCCGAAAAGATCGAGGGCTTGTTTAAAGATTTAAAAGGTATACAAAAAGAAAATGAGTCGTTAAATGCAAAGCTATCTAATCTTGAGGCATCGTCAATCTTGGATAGAGTCACAGAGGTCAATGGTGTCCCATTATTAGCTGAACAAGTAAACGTAAAGGATATTAACCAACTAAGAGCAATGGTAGACGATTTAAAACAGAAGATGGAGTCTGGTATAATCCTATTAGCTACAGACAATGATAGTAAAGTCCAACTAGCTTCAGGTGTATCAAAAGACTTAATTGAAAAAGGACTACATGCAGGAAACTTAATCAAGGGAGCTGCCAAGCTATGTGGCGGTGGTGGAGGTGGCCGTCCTGATATGGCACAAGCAGGCGGGAAAGATCCAAGCAAAATTAGTGAAGCACTGTCTTACGCTAGCAAATATGTAAGTGAAACTGTTAACAACTAATTGGTTCGTATGATTCATAGTATAAAAAGATATAATAATATTTCCAAACATGTTAATATGATGGGAGAAGGTAAAACTTGGAATGAGGTGTCACTATGAGCTCGATTGATAAAACAATGAAATTTAACTTTTCAGAGGAACCATTTGATCAAGATATAAAAGAAATTTTGTTTACAGTCCATGAAGCACTTAATGAAAAAGGCTACAATCCAATTAATCAAATTGTGGGTTATTTATTGTCTGGTGACCCCGCGTATATACCGAGATATAATGATGCGCGAAATATTATTCGTAAGCTTGAGAGAGACGAATTAATAGAAGAATTGGTTAAATTTTATCTAGATCATCAAGAGGAATAGTAAATGATAATTTTAGGGCTGGATGTGGGCTCAAAAACGATAGGTGTAGCAGTTAGTGATGCACTGGGCTGGACAGCGCAGGGTGTGACTACGATCAAATGGAAAGAAAACGATCGTAAGTCGGCTGATGCAGAATTGAAAGCAATTATTGAAAAGTATGAAGCCGATGAAATTGTAATAGGGTTGCCAAAGCACATGAATGGGAGTATAGGTGAACGCGGAGAAGCGTGTATAGCCTATGCTAAACATGTGGAAAAAACACATAAGATACCTACAAATTTATGGGATGAACGGCTTTCAACTGTTGCCGCAGAACGTGTTCTTCTGGAAGCGGATATGAGCAGAAAGAAAAGGAAAAAAGTTATTGATAAAATGGCGGCTGTAATGATCCTACAGGGCTATTTAGATAAAAAGTGAAGAAGGAGTGACTAGTTAATGGCATTAGATGAAAAAGAACGTATTGTAATACCAGATGAGAATGGTGAGGAACACTTATTTGAAGTATTATTTACATTTGACGTAGACGAAACAGAGCAATCGTATATCGCGGTTGTCCCAGTGGAACAAAAAGACGATGAAGAAGTAGAGGTTTATGCATTTCGTTATCAGGAAAAAGAGGCTGACGATGACGATCTATCTCTATTCCCTATTGAATCAGATGAAGAATGGGAAATGGTTGAAGAGATGTTAAATACTCTTGCAGATGAAGAATCAGAACAATAGGATTTACTTTATAGCACTAAAAGAGTCTGGTGTGTTCATGACATCAGACTCTTTTTAATTTCTTTACTGCCAATAAACGTGCCCTTACGCTCTTGTTCGTGCTATTAAAAAAATAGCTCTTTTCGCAAGTTTTGTTGCTTTTTAATCTTCGCAGTTGATACAAAATGCGACGTAGTGAAAATTTTTCCGACGCCCTGCAATCGTTGCGGAAAAATCACTACGCGCACCTTAGGGCTTGCGCTGGGAGCCACAGCTAGACATCTCCGCTAACACGATGTTTCAGCAGTGCTGTGTGGCTCACTTACTATTATGATAGTTGACTTACGCTGAGGACCGTTGACTCCAGCTTAGAACAGCACGAGGCTATGGGCCGTACCCGCGGAAAGCAACCCAGCGCATATGTCGCAGTTTATAGATTTTTATGTCAAAAACAACTATTCTTTAGAAAACAGCCTTAAAAACAGAAAACTATCAAATTCCTTTTTAACCATAGATATTCTGGCTATTTTTTAGTATAATGTAGCGGATGAGAGGAGTTAATTTACTTATGTTCAAGAAGAAAGATCCAGGCAGTTATACGGACAACCTAATAAAACGTAGTGATGATGCAAAGACAGTCCGTAAAATTGTTACTATCGTAATAATATCTTTGATTTTGATTCTCCTTGTAGGTGGAGTCTCTGGATACATGTATATAAAGTCTGCACTCCAACCCGTGAATCCAGAAAGTGAGAAAGAGATTAATGTTGAAATTCCAATGGGTTCGTCTACATCTGATATTGCATCTATATTAGAAGACAAAGGAATTATCAAAGATGCACGTGTACTTCGCTTTTACATAAAGTTTAAAAATGAATCAAATTTTCAAGCCGGTAAATATACATTTAACCCTTCAATGAAATTAGATGAAATAATAGAATCACTGAAAAAGGGAAAGGTTTTAAGAGAACCAAAATATACTGTTACTATCCCTGAGGGGAAATCAATAAGCCAAATGGCAGAAATATTTTCTAAAAAGTTACCAATTAGTAAAGAAGCCTTTTTAAAAGAAGTAAATAATGTAAACTATATTGAAACGTTAATTGATAACTATCCTTCAATATTATCAAAAGAAATTTTGAATCCCGATATACGGACCCCTTTGGAAGGGTATTTATTTGCCGCGACCTATGACTTTTATGAAGAAAAGCCTAGTGTTTATACTATCGTAGAAAAAATGCTTAGGAAGACTGAGTCAGTAGTCGAACCATATTTAGATGACATATCATCACGGGAGCTTACTGTTCACGAAGCGTTAACAATGGCATCTTTAGTAGAAAATGAAGCACAAACAGTTGAACAACGCAAAAAGATTGCTGGTGTTTTTTATAATAGATTAGATAAAGGAATGCCTTTACAGACAGACCCTACTGTACAATATGCGATAGGTAGCCATAAAGAAAAGGTACTTCTAAAGGACTTAGAAGTGGTCTCCCCCTACAATACTTACAAGATAAAGGGGTTACCAGTTGGTCCAATCTCAAATTTCTCTGAGAGTTCTTTAAAAGCTGTTCTTCAACCAGAGGAATCTAAGAACATTTATTTCCTGCATGATGATAAAGGAAATATTCATTACTCAGAGACGTATGAAAAGCATTTGCAGTTAAAAGATAGGTATATTGACTAGCTAAAATAGAAACAGTTAATTAGTACTTTAAATCAATTAGGAAGTGTGGATTTGAAATTCACATTTCCCGTTTTTTTGTCATTACAGCTATTGAAGTTAGTTTGAATAGAGGAGAAACGCCTATGCATGATGAACTACTTAAAAAATACCTGCAAGAATCACTCCCTTTAAATAAAGAGTGGGTAGATAACTTGGAATTTTATGCAAAGGAAAATCATGTTCCGATCATGGATCCTGTTAGCATGCATTTTTTACAACAACTCATTCGTATTCACAAACCAGAACGTATATTGGAAATTGGAACAGCAATAGGCTATTCTGCTCTACGAATGCAGCAAGCGAATCCAGAGGCATTTATTACAACGATAGAACGGGACGAAGAACGTTATAAATACGCGGTAAAAGTAATAGAAGAACAAAATAGGTTAAATCAAATAAACGTTATATTTGGAGATGCCCTTGAAGTTGTCAAGGAGGTTGTCAGTTACAAGTCTTTTGATCTGTTGTTTATTGATGCTGCTAAAAGTCAATACCAACGATTTTTTGAATTGTACAGTACTGCTGTTCGAAAAGGTGGATTAATTATATCCGATAATGTATTATTCAAAGGGTATGTTGCGAACCCGAGCAATGACAATCAACGTGTTTCTAAGATTGCCAATAAAATTAATAACTACAACAAGTGGTTACTAAACAACGATAAATTTCATACAACAATAGTTCCAATTGGTGATGGAATAGCAATTAGCATTAAAAAATAGTACTAAAGGAGTGCACACCGAACATGCGAGATAAGCCAGTAGTTATTGGAGTGGCTGGAGGTAGTGGGAGTGGGAAAACCACTGTTACACGGTCAATCTGCAAACGATTTTCTGATAAGACTATTCTAGTAATCGAGCAAGATTACTACTATAAAGATCAGAGCCATTTACCATTTGAGGAACGATTAAATACAAACTATGATCATCCATTGGCGTTTGACAATGATTTATTAATCGAACATTTGCAAGAGCTAATGATGCATCAATCTATTAGTAAACCAGTTTATGATTATAAGATTCATACACGTTCGAGTGAGTCAGTTGTGGTTGAACCAAAGGAAGTAATCATACTTGAGGGGATTTTGATTCTGGAGGATCCGCGATTAGTCGACTTAATGGATATAAAAGTATTTGTTGATACAGATGCTGATATACGGATCATAAGACGTATGATGCGTGATATTAAAGAGCGTGGCAGGTCACTTGACTCGGTAATTGATCAATATGTCAATAATGTACGTCCCATGCATTTACAATTTGTAGAACCTACAAAACGCTATGCTGATATCATAATACCTGAAGGTGGACAAAATCATGTAGCAATTGATATAATGGCTACTAAAATTGAAAATATATTGGCGAGAAATCAGTCAAGACAATAATAAGGATGGCAACCTACATTTAAAAAGTAGCAGTTGGTGACTGATCTAAATGAAAAAGTATTGAAAATTTAAATAAAATCTGGCATAGTAATGATTAGAGAATGTTTTTTAACATAAGTTTTAGTTGATAGCAGTAAAATGCTACAAGGCTTTCAGAGCGATAAGCCAAATTTTCTAACCGGGCGTACATACTTGTGCTGCTCATTTTTATACTAGGTCAAAATATATACAGATTTTTTAAAAGGTTTACATTATAAGAAAAACGATGGCTCTTGACTTAAATGCAGGTCGCGCCAAGCTTTTCCAGTATGTAATTTTTTACTGTAGACAAAAAAAGGAGTGTAAGTTAATGGCTGTAGAGAAAAGCTATTATATGACAGAAGAGGGAAAATCAAAGTTAGAGAAAGAATTGCATCATTTAAAGACTGAACGCAGACAGGAAGTTGTAGAACGAATAAAAGTGGCCCGCGATTTCGGGGATCTTTCAGAGAACTCGGAGTATGATGCAGCTAAAGAAGATCAAGCATTTGTTGAATCCCGTATATCTCAAGTAGAAAAAATGATTCGCAACGCTGTTATTATTGAAAACGATAACGATAATCCAGATATTGTATCACTTGGTAAATCTGTGACATTCCAGGAATTACCTAGTGGTGAAGAAGAAACGTATACAATTGTTGGTAGTGCAGAAGCTGACCCATTCGAAGGGAAAATTTCAAATGATTCTCCAATGGCGAAAAGTCTGTTAGGGCATCAAAAAGGCACTGAGGTAACCGTAGTGACACCAGGTGGAGATATACAGGTGAAAATTGTGGGTGTAAATTAGAAATAATTACTTTTATTAACAAAGGCGGGATAGAGCTATCTCGCCTTTTTCATCGTCTATTTAAAAGTTAATTATAGGGCGATCCAGGTGACGGTGGCGACTTTTTCTACCCCATCATACTTCTTAAGGCTAGTTCATAAGATTCATTCTTAATATGACATATTAAATAAAGTTAAAAATATGATATTATAATAGCATGTCTGAAGGAGGATAATTAAACGATGAATGATTTTGATACTAATTCAAGGGTAGATAAATTTGAAAAGAGAAGAAAAAATACGAAGTCTATTTCTATATTTTTGGTTTTAGGTGGATTATTAATTATCGTTTTGCTTGGCGTATTTATATTTGGCGGAGATGACAAAGAAAAAGCAGAAAGTGGACAACCTTCTACTGAACCAACCAGCGAAGATAATTCAACTGATAATGGACAATCAAATTCAGAAAAAGAGGAAGCACCTACGGATCAAGAGAATGATGCAGCAGATGATCAGGATAAAGACAATACAACATCAGAAGATACCAGCACAAGTGGGGCCGAAGACGATCCAGAGAAAAGTGATGAAAAAACAACTGAAGATGGCAGCACGGATAGCAGTGGTATAAATAAAGAATCAGTTGCAGGTTCCGGAGACAATGTTAAAGAAGCGTACACTGCAGATTGGGAACCTATTGGAACAGAGCAGGAAGGTACTCATACTAAAAACTTTGATGAAGGTACTCAAGATCGAATTGAAATGGAAAAAGCACTCCGATTGGCCACAGGTCTACAAGATGGAGATATGATAACATGGTGGCTTCATAATGCTGGTGGACAGGAAGTAATAGGTACCGTTTCTAGCAAGGCACAAGAAGAAACGTATCGTGTTTACCTCACATGGGTAGATAATAAGGGGTGGAAACCAACAAAAGTGGAAATTCTTAAGGTTAACGACAAAAAAAATAATTCTTAACATCGTATGAAAGATTTTGTGGAGGTATATAATGACTATTGGAATAATTGGTGCAATGGATGAAGAAGTGGAGCTATTAAAAGAGAGCATTACAAATAAAAACGAACAAACAGTTGCCAATTGTTTGTTCGTAACAGGGCTTTTGGGCGGTAAAGAAGTAGTCCTACTAAAGTCAGGTATCGGAAAAGTAAACGCTGCTATGGCAACTACTATTTTGCATGAGCGTTTTCATCCAACCTATATCATTAATACTGGTTCTGCCGGTGGTTTTGCGGAAGAATTAGAAATTGGTGATATTGTTGTATCTTCCCACGTTACACATCATGATGTAGACGTAACAGCCTTTAATTACGCTTATGGTCAGGTACCCGGTATGCCGGCTATGTTCGCAGCAGATTCAAAACTGGTCTCAATAGCATTGAATGTAGCCAATTCTCTATCAGTCACGGCTAAAGAAGGTATAATAGCAACTGCGGATACCTTCATGAGCGATCTTAATCATGTAAAACGAATTAAAGAGATATTTCCAAGTATGATTGCCGCAGAAATGGAAGCTGCAGCAGTTGCACAAGTGAGTTACCAGTACAATACACCTTTTGTGGTTATACGTGCACTTTCAGATATAGCGGGTAAAGAATCATCCGTTTCCTTCGATGCATTTATAGATAAGGCAGCTAAGAATGCTGCAACTCTAATTATGAAAATGATTAAGGAACTTTAACTATTACCATATATTGCTTTATAAAAACCTCTCTCTTTCATGGTACGATTCATGTTGGGGAGGTTTTTTACTATGCATAACAAACAAAAGTATTTAGAAAACAAGCGTAAAGACTATCATTCATTTATTCAGACTTTATTTATTCTTACTATCTATTTTTATATAGGTTTTGTTATAGATATTTATGAGAGGCCACTAACCAATCACACGGATATTCTTACAGTATTATTATTGTCTTCTTTAACAGTGTTAACATTTTCTATAGTTAAATATAATCATATCAAACAGCAATTAGAAGAGGATAATCAAGCGTGATTATCCTCTGTTTCTTTTAGGATTTTCCTGTTTAAAGTACTCATGAAATACTTTCATTAATGCTCGTTTTTCGATGCGGGAAACGTAGCTTCTAGATATATTTAGCATCTTGGCAATTTCCCGTTGTGTCATTTCCTGATAATTGTTTAGACCATATCGATAGATAATTACTTCTCTTTCTCTTTCGTCTAATATAGAGAAATACTTTTTCATCTTGTCTAATTCCATATGTAATTGAATGTATTCAATTACATCCTCTGATTCTGTTTCCAAAATATCGATTAAGCTTATTTCGTTTCCTTCTTTGTCCTGACCGATTGGATCGTGCAAAGAGACGTCTTTTTTGACCTTTTTCAAAGCTCTTAAGTGCATCAAAATTTCGTTTTCAATACAACGGGCAGCATAGGTGGCTAGTTTTGTTCCCTTGTCTGGTGAGAAACTTTCGATGCCTTTAATTAATCCTATTGTCCCTATTGAAATTAGATCTTCCATATCTTCTCCTGTGTTTTCAAACTTCTTGACGATGTGAGCAACCAAACGAAGATTGTGTTCGATAAGCATATTTCTAGCATGCCCATCGCCGTTTTGCATAGCTTTTATAAACTTCGCTTCTTCATCAGGTGGAAGTGGTTGCGGGAACGCATGATTTTTTACATATGAAACGAAAAAGAGCGTTTCTTTTATTAATAATGCAAGAACGCTTAAAATACTCGACAAATCATACACCTCCTGACATTGCCACTAGGCATTGGCCTATAATTTATCTATATGTCAGAGGGGGGAGTTTAGTGTATGTCCGGATAAAGAAGACAAATAAAAAGTGACTATTGTCTAATAGTCACTTTTCGTTCAGGGATTCCTTTATTCTTTTTTGAATAGCTTCTTCATATGCGTCATTTTGGTTAAAGGTTACTGGTTTTACACCATTTCGATGTGCTGCTCTGGAAATCATATGAGATGAAACTGGAGCAGTTAACATGGTAAATACAATGGCTAGAAGTAACTTTCCACTAATTATTGATTGGGCTACGTACAGATACAAAAATGATCCTATTAGCACCCCAGCTATTCCTAATGTTGCTGCCTTTGTTGCAGCATGCAGACGAGTAAATATATCTGGAAATCTTATTACACCTATCGCACTTGATAAAAGAAAGAATGTACCAGACAATATTAAAAAACTAATAGCAAAGTTTAAAATAATTTTAATCCAAATTTCTATCAATGATAACACCCTTTTCAAGAAATTTTGCGATTGCCAACGTGCCGATAAACAAAAGAATTCCTATTAACAGTATAACGTCGTTAAAGTTTGTTGAATTTAGTTTAATTGCCATCAGGGCAGCTAATCCCATTAAACCCATACCAATCGTATCCAGGGCAACTGCACGGTCTGCATTAGATGGGCCAACAATTATACGATATAAAAGTAACACTAATGAAATAGCAATTCCAATTATTGAGAGTAACGTTGAATAATAAAGTAAACTTTCAGTTAGATTTAGAAGCTCATTCATCGTGTAACCTCCATTATCGCTTTTTCAAAAGTATTTTTGATCTCTGCTATGGCCTCATCAATGTCATCAATGTCCATTGCATGAATATATAGATGTGTGTTGTCTTCCGAGATTGCTACTGTTAATGTTCCGGGTGTTAATGTAATTAAGTTTGCCAGCAAAGTAATTTCCCAATTACTTTTCAACTGTGTAGGCATTGCAAAGATTGCAGGCTCAAATTCTGGCTTTCGCTTATAGACTAATTTAATAATGTCTAAGTTAGCTGATATTAATTCCTTGATGAACAAAAGAACTAGCTGTATAGTCTTGAAAAACCGTTTTAGGTAAAATGAATCTGGAATAAAACGATTTAACACTAACAACAATAGTATCCCAAGCATATAACCACCTATAAAGCTAGCCGTTGTGTATGTCTCTTTTAAGAACATCCACATTACTGCAACGATCAAGTTGATTACAATCTGAAATGTCATAAGCTTATTTACTCCTTTAAAACAGCATCAATATATATATCTGGGTCTAGCAGATAAGAAGAAATTTCCTGAATCGTAGGATAAACGAACTCAGCACCTACACCTAGAATAACAGAAAATGTAAGCAAAAAGATAATTGGTCCAATTAATCCTTTTGTTGATTTTAGGTTTGACTCAAACTCTGGATTCTTTTCACCCCAGAATCCTTTGATAAAGATTTTCATTATTGAATACAAAATTAACAAGCTTGACAATAACGCAATAATGACTATGGCAATTTCACCATCTGCCAAAGCGCCTTTTAACAATAATAATTTCCCTATAAACCCACTAAATGGAGGAATACCAGCTAGAATAAAAGCAGCCAGAAATAAAAGCCATCCAAGAACAGGATAGTAATGAATCAGACCGCCCATCTTTCTTAGGTCTGATGTACCAGCTACATATGCGATTGTACCAACCAGGAGGAACAAGGCACATTTTATGATCATATCGTGAATCAAATAATAGACTGAACCGCTCATTGCGTCCTGATTAAATACACCTATACCCATAATGATAAAACCAATAGCGGGAATGATGTTGTAGGCTATTATAAGCTTTACATTATTCGTTGAGAGGGCGCCTAGGATACCAAATATCATTGACAAACCTGCGATCCAAATAAATGTTTGGTGTGTTAAATCAAGCTTGTAAACAAATATCAGTGAAAATACACGTAATATCGAGTAAATGCCTACCTTTGTTAATAATGCACCAAATAAAGCAGAAACGACTGGGTTAGGAACAACATACGATTTTGGCATCCAGTAGAACAACGGAAATAATGCTGCTTTTGTAGCAAATACGAAAAAGAACAAAATCCCTATTGTTGTTAAAATTCCTTTTTGATCAACTTCTTGAACACGCTCAGCAATATGCGCCATATTAACCGTTCCAACAACTCCATACAAAAATGCTACAGCTGTAACAAAAAGTATAGAAGAGAAGAGGTTGATCAATACATACTTTATCGACTCACGAAGTTGCACTTTGCCTCCACCGAGAACTATTAAAGCGTAGGAGGCCATCAATAACACCTCAAAAAATACAAATAAATTAAAAAGATCTCCCGTTAAAAAAGCCCCTGATACACCTGTAATCAAAAAGAACATAAACGAGTAAAAGTAATGTTGCTCTTGTTTTAATGTCATAGAATGAGGTGCATAAAAAGCACATGCTGTAAGAATAATATTTGTTGTTAAAACAAGAATTATTGCAAGCGGATCAGCTACTAAAATTATTCCGTATGGAGCAGGCCATGCTCCAGTCTCCAGTATAATAGTTCCTCTATTAATAACCTGCCAGGTAATATATGACACAATTAACAGACTGGAAATGGAAAAAATTTTGGTCCATAATCTCACTAATTCAACTTTTTTTGGAAAGAAAGCAAGAATTATACCAGCTAATAATGGAATGATGATTGGTAATACTGCTAAATTACTCATTTTCGCTACTACCCCTTAATTTATCCATGTTATCTGTTTCATTATCATTTGCAGCTCGGTATGCCAAAACCAGTAGTAGGCTGGTTACGCCAAAGCTGATTACAATTGATGTTAGAATTAAAGCCTGTGGTAATGGATCTGTATAATTGGTAACCCCTTCTTGAAGAATAGGAGCCTTTCCGTCTTTTAATTTACCCATTGTTAAAATAAATAGATGTGCACCATGTGACAGAAGGGCTGTACCAATAATAATACGTATAAGTTGTTTTTGAAGGAGGTTGTATATACCTGCAGCAAATAATAGCCCTGCAAGTATACAAATGATAATTTCCATTTATTCTGCCTCCTTTTTTCGCTTTATTTTAATGAGGCTGTAGATTGCAAGGGCTGCGATACCTAATACAGTTATCTCAAATAACGTATCAAGCCCACGCATATCCACCAATATCACATTGACTACGTTATCACCGCCACCTAAAGAGTGGGAAGTGTGTATGAAATATTCTGCAATAGAATCAAACCAATCACTACTATGGGCAGAAATTCCGATTAATGTCATCATTGTGCCGAAGCTTAAAGATATAACTGCATTTAATAGTTTAGACTTTTTAGATTCCTTAGGGACCTGTAACTTCGGTAAGTGGAAAAAGCATAATAGAAACAATGCAACTGTTATTGTTTCAATAACAAGTTGTGTTAATGCTAAATCCGGAGCTCGATAGATGACAAACAGAATTGCGACTCCATAACCCACTACACCCAGAACAAGTATTGCAGCAACATTATGTTTTGCAAAAATTGTTCCAATTGCTGCAGCAATCATAACGGCAACTACAGTAAGCTCGATAGTTGTCACATTCAATGTCTCATCAGGCTCAAAGAAGAAGCCTCCTGTTAAGCCCATAATAATAAAAGTAAATGCCACTGTAGTACTTAATATCAATGCCACATACAGCTTTAGTGAACCATTCATATAAAACCCAGTTACTTTTTGGGAATAAACTTCTAATTTTTCTAAGATTGCATCGTAAGCCCTATTTAGACTTAACTTACCAGGAAAGAAAGAATAAACACCAGTCCATCTTTTGCGTGTAAGAACTAATAAGGTGCCTAGACCAACCACGATCAATGACATATAGAATTGCGGTTCCCATCCATGCCAGTAGGCAATATGTTTATGTGTTTCTACACCGCTTATAGCCTCAGCAGCATGTGCCAAAAATGTTCCATTGAACAAATTAGGAAATAGTCCGATGATAATGACCAGACTCACTAACAGGATAGGAGAGATCAGCATGCCTAGTGGTGCTTCATGCGGTTTCTTTGGCAATTCTTTCTCTTTATGTTTGCCTGCAAAGACGCCAAACAGGAAATACATTGAATAAACAAATGTAAAAATACTTCCCAAAACAGCTAGCCAAGGAATGATCATAATAAGCCATTCTGCAAAAGCGCCGACATTTTCATTTAAATGAAGACTAGATTTAAAGAAAAGTTCTTTACTATAAAAACCATTTAGAAATGGAAGTGGTACACCGGCCATTGAAAAAGTACCAAATAACGCTAAAGTTGCTGTTATCGGCATAAAGGTAAGTAATCCGCCTAGTTTACGTATGTCCCTTGTACCAGTTTCATGATCCACGATCCCAGCAACCATAAACAGACTCCCTTTAAAAGTCGCATGGTTTAAGATATGGAATACAGCAGCGAATACAGCTAGCTTTGTACCAAATCCTAGCATAGCCATAATCATACCCAACTGACTTATAGTTGAAAAAGCCAGAATAGCCTTTAAATCAGTTTGTCTAACTGCCATATAAGATCCCCAGCATAATGTGACAATACCTGCAATGGTGACAATAATAAAGAACCATTCGTAACCTGCAAATATAGGTGAGAACCTAGCTACAAGAAATAATCCGGCTTTAACCATCGTAGCAGAATGGAGATAGGCACTAACAGGGGTAGGTGCTTCCATTGCATCTGGTAGCCAAATATGAAAAGGAAACTGAGCAGATTTGGTAAATGCCCCCATAAGAATAAACCCAAGAATTAATGGGAGATAAGCGCTATTTAGGATAACCTCTTTTTGATCGATCATTGCTTGAATACTCGTGGTATCTGTAATGATTGATAAGAGAATAAATCCACCAAACATACTTAAACCACCTAAAATAGTGATCAGCATAGACTTTAATGCACCATAGCGCGACCGTTCATTAAAGTGCCAATAGCCAATTAACAAAAAGGAAGATATAGAAGTCAACTCCCAAAATGTATAGAGAACAAAAACATTGTCTGATAGGACAACTCCAAGCATTCCTGCCATAAACAATATCAAATAGACATAAAAATGTCCTAAACGTTCAGTTTTATCGAGGTAATAGATCGAGTACAGAACAACTAATGCACCAATGCCGCTTATTAATAAGACAAAAAGCAGACTTAAACCATCCAGGTAAAAATCTAGATTTATGGACAAAGAAGGTATCCAATAATAGGTTTTTTTGATAGGCGAGAAGTTAGTACCGATAAACTGGATAAAGTAGAGAAAAATTACGAAAGGGACAAAGAAGACAAATATTCCTGTATGTACCTTATGTTTAACTTTGCTTAAGAATGGAATTAAGCAGGCAATTAGAAGTGGAAGTAAAACTGCGAAAATCATCTAATTGGATTCCTCCTTGAATAATATAAAATCATTTTTTAACTTTGATGAGAATTTTTGTAAAAGAATAGTAAAATACACCGTACAGTAAGTATAAACTGTAATTAGATTTTATGATAGTGGATAAGCTATTCTCAAGCTAATAATACTCAAAAGATAGCTTATCATAAGTTTGGTCATTGAAAAATAAAAAACCCTTATCATTAACAAATAATGATAAGGGTAACCATAGTTAATTTTAAAATAACTATCCAGAGCATTTCATTTTATGGGTCAGTCTTCTTTTGTGGATTTCTTTTTCAATTAAATAAATGAAGTCGGGGCTTAGCTTTAATTCATATGCTTTATGGTATGATTCTAGTAATAATTCATCGGATAAGTGATTCATGAACTATAGCCCTCCTAAATTGTATTACGGTTTATTACTTAATGTACGTTTAATTTACCATGAAACCCTTGATAGGACAAGGTATTAGTTATCTACAACGCCCTGTAGATAACTTGTGAATAAAAAGTGAAAAAAATGTCGTATCACCTGATTTATAAGTGTTTCCATTGTGAGTAAAGTTATCCACAACGAGAAAAATAGGGGAATTTGTCGAACGTTTTTTAACAATTTATAGTTGTTTTTCGCATATAATTGGACCTTTGATAAAAGACAAATTTCGCTAGTAGTTCAAAATTATGTTAAATTGTTATAGGATATAGTATATAATGGACTATTCTTGATCTTAGTTAATAATGAGGTGTAAACATTGTTAAAGAAATTTTTACCAAATGAACATGTGAAACAGGTATTTGATATTCATCCCTCTAAACTGAAACAAAAAGGTATTAAAGGTATTATAACTGATCTTGACAATACATTAGTTGCCTGGGATGTTCAGGACGCTACCCCTGAAATCATTAACTGGTTTAAACAAATGAAGGATTATGATATTAAAGTAACAATTATTTCAAATAATAACCAAGAACGTGTGAAAATTTTCTCGGAACCTTTAGATGCGCCTTTTGTTTACAGCGCAAGGAAACCATTAAGCCGTGCATTTAAGACAGCCGCCAAACAAATGGGGCTAAATAAACAGGACATTGTTGTAGTTGGTGACCAATTATTAACAGATGTGCTGGGTGGGAACTTTGCAGGTTTTTATACCATATTGGTCCTTCCTATTGTACAAACAGATGGTAAAATTACACAGTTTAATCGAAAAATAGAACGTAGAATACTAAACTATATGAGGAAAAAAGGCAAGATAACCTGGGAGGAGTAAATATGGAAGATATACATTGTCAAGGCTGTGGAGCACCAACTCAAACAAAGAACCAAGATGAAATTGGTTATACACCTGAATCAGCGTTAAGTAAAGAGGTTATACTGTGCCAGCGCTGTTTTAAGTTGAAGCATTACAATGAAATTCAAGATGTTTCTGTTACAGATGATGACTTTCTGAAAATGGTAAGTGAAATCCGGGATGTAGACGGTTTAGCTGTACATTTAATTGATATTTTCGATGTCAATGGAAGTATGATCAAAAGCTTAGCAAGAATAATTGGTGACAAGCCCATTATTTTAGTGGGAAATAAAGTCGACCTTTTGCCTAAATCTACCAATAAACAGAAGCTGATTAACTGGTTAAAGAAATCAGCTAAAGAAGCTGGAATTAAAGTTCAGGATGTTCATCTAATATCATCTATTAGAGGCCATGGTATTGAGAAACTTACTGAGGCGATAGAAGTAATGAGAAAAAATCGTAATGTTTATGTTGTGGGGACAACAAATGTAGGGAAATCTACCTTTATAAATCGACTGATTCAACAAACAACTGGTGACAAAAATGTAATAACAACCTCTTATTTCCCTGGCACAACTTTAGGTTTTATTGAAATTCCATTAGATGATTCCTCAGTGTTAATAGACACGCCTGGTATCGTTAATAAAGAACAAATGGCACATTATGTATCCAAAAGTGATTTAAAGGTGATTACTCCTGCGAAGGAAATTAAACCAAGGGTGTTTCAATTAAACAGCCAGCAAACTCTATTTTTTGGTGGGTTAGGTAGAATCGATTTTATAAAAGGAGACAAACAATCCTTTGTTTGTTATTTCTCTAACCAATTGGATATCCATCGTACAAAGTTTGAAAATGCAGATAAGCTATATGATGACCACGTAGGTGAGTTTTTGTCACCACCAGATGAATCCACACGTACAACTTTACCTAAACTAGTTCAAAGCACCTTTAAAATTAGAGAAGAAAAAATGGATATTGTATTTCCTGGATTGGGTTGGGTGATGATACCAGAAGCTAACACGACGGTAATTGTGCATAGCCCAAGAACTGTAGCAGTGTCGATTAGAAAGGCATTGATATAGGGATGGGGGGATTGTAGTGAGCTATCGTTTTGGGCTAATTGGTTATCCAATCAAACATTCATTGTCACCTTGGATTCACGGAAATTTTTTACATATGGCTGGGCTTCTAGGAAGCTATAGCCTATATGAAATTAATACGCAGGATTCTTTTACAGAGCAACTGAAGGTTCTAAGAAAGGATAAACTGGACGGTTTTAACATTACTGCGCCTTATAAACAAAAAATAATACCATTTTTAGATGGGATCGACAAAGAAGCTGAAGCAATTGGTGCAGTCAATACAGTCGTTAATACAAATGGAAAATGGATTGGATATAATACAGACGGGATAGGTTATCTTAGATCTTTAATGAATGCTTACCCATTTGACCTTCAGGATAAATCCAAGAGGATACTGATTTTTGGTGCTGGAGGTGCAGCCAGAGCAATACTTTATACATTGTCAAAGAATGGATTTAACTATATTGATATCGCAAACAGGACAGAGGATAAAGCAAAAGAATTAAAATTGCAATATGAGCTAAGTAAAACAAGTTTATTATCGTTACAAGAAGCTGAACAGCACTTGGAAGAATACGATTTGATTGTGCAAACAACGTCAATTGGGATGAATTCTACGCAAGATAGTGCCATCGTCAGTATTAATGATAAGTTATCGAATAAGAACATTGTAAGTGATATCATTTATCAGCCAGTTTCAACAAGACTATTGAGGGACGCTTTAAACGTTGGTGCAAGAATTCACTACGGACACACTATGTTGCTGTATCAAGCGCAGTATGCTTTTGAGTTGTGGACAAATAAGCAAGTTAAAGTAGATGAAATGGAAAATAAACTGCTTGAACAATTGGAAGGATGATTAGATGTTAACTGGAAAACAAAAACGATTTTTACGGTCAAAGGCGAACCGATTAAAACCGATATTTCAAGTCGGCAAAACAGGCGTTAATGACAATATGGTAGAACAAATATCTGAAGCGTTAGAAAAAAGAGAACTTATAAAGGTGAGTATCCTGCAAAATTGTATGGAAGATAAAGACACAGTTGCATCTGAACTAGTTGAGGGTGCCCAAGCAGAACTAGTTCAGATTATTGGTAATAATATAGTGTTATATAAGGAATCAGTAGAAAATAAGCAAATACAGCTGCCATAAAGGGGAATACCATGAGACGTGTAGGCATTTTAGGAGGAACATTTGATCCTCCACATCTTGCCCATTTAATGATTGCAGAAGAGGTTCGTCTTTCACTAGAACTTGAGGAAATATGGTTTGTGCCATCACAAGAGCCTCCACATAAAACGAAAGCGGTTATCAGCGCTCAAGACCGTGTCGAGATGGTACGCTTAGCAATAGATGGTAATCCTTATTTCAAATTGAATACTATAGAAGTAGATCGTGTAGGAAAATCATATACCTTTGATACACTAAACGTGTTAAAAAATAAGTACCCTGATATATCTTTCTATTTTATCATTGGGGCTGACATGGTTGAATACCTGCCAAAATGGTACAAAATAGAGGAATTAATAAAAATGGTTACATTTGTTGGGGTAAAAAGGATAGGCTCACAACTAAACACTCCTTACTCGATTGAGTTAGTTGATATTCCTTATGTTGAGATATCTTCTACAGAAATCAGGAATCGGATTAGAGAAAATACTTCCACAAAGTATTTTCTGCCAGAAAAAGTTATACGCTATATAAAGGAGAAGCAATTGTATGAAAAGGGATGAAGCAATTAAGATTGTTCAACCAGCATTAACGAAAGAACGATTCGACCATACCTTACGAGTCGCTGAAACAGCAGTTGAGTTAGCTGGAATGTATAATGTTTCAAAAGAAAAAGTAGAGCTTGCAGCAATACTTCACGATTATGCAAAGTATCGACCGTTAGAAGAGATGAGACAATTCATATTGAGTAGTGAATTACCAAACGACCTATTGGACTATCACCATGAAGTATGGCATGGCCCGGTTGCTTCAATTGTGGTAGGTGAACAGTTCGGAATTTCAGATCCTGAAATTAAAGGTGCTATACGTTACCATACAACAGGAAAAGCTAATCTTGGAACGTTTGAAATGGTGATTTTTCTGGCCGATTATATAGAGCCAGGCAGGTCATTTCCGGGTGTCGAGAAGGTTAGGGAAATGGCACCAAGGGATTTAAATCATGCGTGCTGGATGGTGTCTCGAAACACGATACAGTATCTGCTATCTAAAAATGCATCGATTTATCCAGATTCATTCCATGCTTACAATTACTTTTTACAAAAATTGAACGGCTAAATTTTTAAAACAATTAAATGGAGGTTTTTATTAGATGAATAGTAATGACATTGTGCAACTAGCAGCAGAAGCAAGTGATGATAAACGAGCAGAGGATATTGTTGCTTTAGATATGAGAGAAGTTTCATTAATAGCAGATTACTTTTTAATCTGTCATGGAAGTAATGAAAGGCAGGTCCAGGCTATTGCACGGTCAATCAAGGATGCTGCAGAAGAAAAAGGTATAGATGTAAAACGCTTAGAAGGTTTTGACCAGGCAAGATGGATTTTAGTTGATATTGGGGATGTTGTTTGTCACATCTTCCATAAAGATGAGCGATCTTATTATAACTTAGAACGTCTATGGGGAGATGCTACAAGAATTTCATTAAGCGTCGGGCAAGAAGGATAGTAAAAATGGCCTATCAACAAATGGCAAAGCTTTATGACAAACTCATGGACGCTGCACCATACGATCAGTGGGATGAAATAACAAGGGAAATTTTAAATCAAGCTAGTATCTCCGTTAATCAGATAGTTGACTTAGGCTGCGGGACTGGTCAAATAACAACAAGGTTAGCACAAAGTGGTTATCAAATGGTGGGTGTAGACTATTCCGTTGACATGTTAAGTTATGCTGAGCAACGTGCAAGTGAACAAAACCTTTCTATACAATGGATTAATCAGGACATACGGTACACAGAAGGTATTATCGAAGCTGATGCTGTAATTAGTTATTGTGATGTCATAAACTATATAACCACAGAAGAGGATCTAAATCTGGTTTTTGCTAATGTAGCGGATATGTTAAAGGACGATGGAATATTTATATTTGATATACATTCTTTAAACCATGTAGAACAGGATATGGTAAACCAGACATTTGCAACAGTTGATGAGGATCTGTCTTCAATCTGGTTTTGTTCCCCCGGAGAAGATAGTGGCGAGATGAATCATGATCTTACTTTTTTTGTTAAAACAGATGGGGATTCCTATTCAAAGTTTGAAGAGTATCATCACCAAAAAACCTTTTCTGTTGGCATCTACCAGACACTTTTAGAGCAAAATGGATTCCAAATTAAAAATATATATGGTGATTTTTCCCTAAATGAAGAAGATGTACATGAAGAAACAGAAAGAATTTTCTTTGTTGCTGAGAAAAGATCGATAAAATAATATTTTATCGATCTTTATTTTTATAGAAGGAATTAGCCAGTTGCTGTCGAATTATGTATAAAGTAAGCTGATTTCCACCCCCCCCTATTTATCCTCGGTTTTTTCACCTCATATAAAAAGGACGTGTACCCAATTGATTAATTTTTTGAAAAGGAATTTGTTGTTTGCTGTGTTGGGAGTAGCTGTAGTAGTATTTGTATTTGTACTTAATGATAAGCCGAGCCAGGAAAAGTCTTTAGGGGTAAAGCCATTACAGGCAGCCAGCACTATTAAGCCTAAGGAAGTACATGATGCAACAAAAGTGTTTGTTGATGTCAAGGGCGAAGTAAAAAGCCCGGGTGTTTATGAAATGGCCACTGGTTCACGTGTAGAAGCAGTTATTAGCACTGCTGGCGGATTTACGATGAAAGCTGATCAATCTGTCATAAACCTGGCGCAAAAAGTTCATGATGAAATGATTATCCTAGTTCCAAAAGTTGGGGAGCAAATCACCAAAGTAGCACAAGGTTCACCTTCATATAACAAAATCAACCTCAATTACGCTAAGCAGGAAGATATTGAGCAGCTGAATGGAATCGGACCTTCTAAGGCACAGGCAATTATTAAATATCGTGAAGATGTAGGGTTGTTTGATTCAATTGAAGATGTTTTAAATGTACCAGGTATTGGAAAGAAGACACTTGACAATATGAAAGACAGTATTCAATTACCGTAAAGGATTGACTAATATAATTTTCAACATGTAAACTTATTTTATAATTTATTTGCAGTAAAGAAAGTATAAAAACTTTCTTTCTGCATAAGTGCAACTAAGGCTTTCGCCATAAGGCTTGGCGATAAGCCAAGTTTTCTAATAAAAAAACAGAAGAGAGTGGAATTCAGATGGAACGAATATCATGGGATCAATATTTTATGGCACAAAGTCATTTGCTTGCATTAAGAAGTACTTGTGAAAGATTGACTGTAGGGGCAACTATCGTAAGAGATAAACGTATTATAGCGGGAGGGTATAATGGAAGTGTTTCAGGAGACTCACATTGTATCGAAGAAGGCTGTTATGTCGTTGATGGCCATTGTGTAAGAACAGTCCATGCTGAGGCAAATGCATTGCTTCAATGTGCCAAATTTGGTGCGCCAGCTGAGGGGTCTGAGATGTATGTTACCCATTTTCCTTGTTTGCATTGTTGTAAAACCATAATACAAAGTGGTGTAAAAACAGTCTACTATGCTGCAGATTATAAAAATGACCCTTACGCAGTTGAGCTATTTAGGCAATCAGGGGTTCACACAAAAAAGGTAGAACTAGAAGATAATACAATTGACGTAAATCCAGTAGAAAAAGCATCTTATATAGAGACATTATTAAACAAACTTGAAGGAACATCACTAGACCGTAGTCAATTAGATGAATTCAAAGATGAAGCAAAACGCCTTTTTAACGTTCAAAAAGGGTGATGGATATCGAATATGAAAGGTTATTGGCATTTATTTGCCCTATCAGTTCTTTTAAGTATACTTACAATAGCATTTAATTATAAACCAATTTTTATCGTATTGTGTCTATGGTTGTTTTATCTGTATAAGCAGAAAAGGGTAGGTGTAGGACCAATCCTTTTGTCACTGCTATTTTACGTTGGATTTTATTTCTATATACCTGTAATTGATCAAACTGTGTCAACGGGAAATGAAGAGGCTATTAATGGTCAAATTCAAGGAACCATTAGTAGTCCCGTGACAATGTCCAGTAAGAGAATAGAGTTTGTCGTAAAGGATCAAGCCTCTGAGCATAAAGTCATTGTATTAGCATTTAAAGAAGAAAATATGGATTGGGATAATGTACAGCTAAATCAACTGAAATATGGTGCCACCTGCAACATAAAAGGGTTGATGGTATTCCCAGATCGCAGTAGAAATCCCGGGCAATTTAACTATCGTTCTTATTTATTTTCAAAAGGGATTAACTATCAACTAAAACTATCCTCGTTAGATAACATCACCTGTGAGGGCTCATCTCACCTGAATTCCATTCTAGAGTTTCGATTATCCCTAATAAACGTTGTTCTTTCAAAAACAGATCCATATACTGCAAAGTGGCTTTCAGCTCTAGTATTAGGGGACGATTCCCAATTAGACGAAAAGACGGTTGAACTATTTAAAAAGTGGAATTTATCCCACCTTTTGGCAATTTCCGGATTACATGTTAGTTTGATTATCACAATAATTTATTATTTATTAATAAAGTCAACACTATTAACGAAAGAAAATGCGGAGTGGGTAATGCTTCTGATTTTGCCATTTTATGCTATTTTAGCGGGAGGGGAACCTTCCGTATGGCGAGCATGCTTGATGGTTTTAGTGTTTATAATTCTACGGAAAATGAAGCAGATCTACAGTCTAACAGATGTCTTAAGTGTTCTATTTATATTGTTAATCTTATTTAATAGATATATTCCTTACCATATCGGATTTCAACTGTCATTCTTGGTAACACTCGGGTTGCTGCTTTCTGTAAAATGGATTTCTAGGACAACGTCACCTCTAATTATTAGCTTACAAATTAGTTTTGTAGCACAAATGATGATTATTCCATTACAATTAGCCTACTTCTATACATTTCAACCATTATCTATTTTATTGAATGTTTTTGTGGTACCATATTTCTCTATTTTTGTCATCCCATTTATGTTTCTCATTTTGCTTCTAACTCCATTACCTGCTGCAGTATTGAGCGTATTCGGTTTTGTTTTTAAGTTAATCCATCAGACTTTTATTTATCTGATTGATTTTTTAGATCAGGTAGCATATTTCCCATATACGCTTGGGCCGATGTCAGTTCTTGCAACAGTTGTTTATTATGTTTTCTTTTTACTGTTCATGGATGCCATTCAAAAAGAAAAAAGTAAAAAAGCGATGAATAATGGAATCCTAATCGTACTATTAATTACTTTCATTGGTATCAAACCGTTTCTCTCTCCGAACGGGACAGTAACCATGTTGGATGTTGGACAAGGTGACAGTTTTATTGTAGAACTTCCATACCGTAAGGCTGTGTTTTTTATTGATGCAGGTGCAAAAATGTCATTTGAAAATAACCAGGCTTCTAGTGCAAACTATGAACAAGTTATAGAGCCTTTTTTAAAAGTTAATGGGATCAGTAAGATTGACGCGATTTTTGCTACTCATGAAGATGTGGATCACGTTGGGAGTGTTCCATATATGATAGAGAATTATAAAGTTGATCGAGTTTTTTTAAGTGAGTATTATAACTTGCCACACAATACAATTAAGAAGTGGCAATCGAAAGGGATAATTGTACAGCGGATAAAAGCAGGAAACGAAATTGACTTTTATGATTTTCCCATACAACTATTGGCACCTCTGACAGATAAAAAGGAGACAAACGCAAACTCACTTGTTATGCATATGAAATTAGGTGGTCTTGGTTGGCTGTTTACGGGGGACATTGACAAAGAAATAGAGCTGGAATTAATGGGTTCATACCCAGAACTATCATTTGATGTACTAAAGGTTGCTCATCATGGTAGTAAATCGTCAACAGCCAAATCTTTTCTTAGACACTTCATGCCTGAATACGCCTGGATTTCGGCAGGGGAAAATAATTCGTATGGTCATCCCAATAAGGATGTGTTAAAACTACTTCATGACGAGAGAATCAAAATATTTAGAACTGATCAGGACGGGGCAGTTCAATATCATTTCACAAAAGAAAAAGGAACATTCTCTGGATATTTACCATAATCTAATTGAAGGAGAACAAAATCCTAAGACACAATTAAACAAAAAGACCATCAAATCAGCTTACATTTGACAGTCACTTTTTATTTCCGACGACAGCAAAAAAACTGCTATCAGTAATATTTTCGTTTGGTTATATGTAGTTTTTTACTGTCCAAAGAAGTTAACTAGCACACCAATAAAGAATATAACAGTAAAGAAAACAAATGAGAAGACAAAACCTAGGCCTGAATCCACTACGTCATTATTTTTTGACTGGACATCTTTTTCAAATTCGTTCATAACTATCCCTCCTATGTCATCCTATAGTATAAAATAAATACCGGAAAAAATCCATAAATTAATTTACACCATTTTTAGTAAGAGTTAACATCTATACTTTTTACTTTACTGGTTAATCTATAATTAATCAAATATCGTTTGGCATATAGATTACCGGGTCTATCTGTCAAACGTTTATATAAATGAGGGAATTTCCTTACAAATTCCCTCTAATATATCTTGCTATTAGATGGATTTCACTTTAGGATTATGTATATACATAATTGGAGTGAATAAAATGTCTTTTCTTGAAATAAAACAAAAAATAAATAAGGGTCAATTTACACCATTTTATCTGCTATATGGAACGGAATCGTTTTTTATTCAAGATATAAAAAACCTACTAATAGAAGGAATACTGCCTGATGGTGACGTTGAAAATTTGTCTACATATGATTTAGACGAAACACCGATTCAAGAAGTGATTTCAGATGCAGAAACATATCCACTATTTGGTGAAAGAAAGTTAATAATAGCAAATAATCCCTCTTTTTTAAAGGCCAAACCAAACAAAGTCCCATTTGAACACAACCTTGACCATTTACTACAGTATTTGTCAAATCCTGTTGATTATTCCACAATTATTTTTGTTGCAATATATGAAAAAATAGATGAACGGAAAAAAATAACGAAGGCAATTAAAAAAAATACTTCAGTTGTCATATGTGAACCAATCAAAGAGTATGAACTCTCAAAATGGATTAAAACAATTGCTGATGAGCACAATATAAAGATTGAATCTGGTGCGTATGAAGTGATTGAAGGGGAGCTTGAAGCTAATTTGCATCTACTACATAACGAGATGAAAAAGTTTGCAAGCTACGCAGGAGAAGGGGGGATTATTACAAAAGAGGATGCAGAAATGCTTGTTTCTCATTCTTTTAGTAATTCTTCTTTACAATTGGTAGATGCTGTAATCAATCGGGATATTCAAAAAGCGATTACTATTTACAGGGATCTTATGAAAATGAATGAAGAACCAATTGCAATGGTAGCACTCTTAGCCTACCAATTTCGTACGTTGTTACGTGTAAAATTATTAAAGCAAAAAGGATATAGCCAGGCACAGATGCAGAAGCAGCTGGGTATTCATCCATTTGTTATAAAAATCGCGATTTCAAGGGAAGGCAAATTCACCGTCAACCAATTGTCAGTATTTATTGACAAACTCACAAATACTGATGCAATTATGAAACAGGGAAAGATGGAGAAGGACTTAGCGTTTGATTTACTTTTATTTGATTTAACCAATTCATCTTCACGGCTAAGCATGAGTTAATGGGCAGGAATCTTTCATAACCAGACAAATAGCCAACTAAAAAACGATCCTGATATGGGATCGTTTTGTGTTGGTCATTCTTTTTTACTGTGTAATTCAACGCCATTATGCGCTTAGTTCGTTAACCATTTTTGATAAGCGAGACTTTTTACGGTCACCATTGTTTTGATGGACAATTCCTTTTTGAACTGCTTTATCAATTTTTTTAGTAGCTTGTTGTAGTGCTGCTTGCGCATTATCTACATCTTTAGCTTCAACCAATTTTTCAACACGCTTAACTTGTGTACGCATATCTGATTTATATGACTGGTTTAAGTCATGTTTTTTCTGATTAACTCCCACACGTTTAATTGCAGATTTAATATTAGCCATTATTTCACCTCCTTAGAAGAATCTTGACTTAAAAGAAGCTTCTTTTATGCTTATCATTTAATTTTATATATTTTAAAGCACAAAAAACTTACGATTCATTTCTGTGTGAACCATTGATATTTTATCAGAGCTGGTCATTGTTTTCAATAGATTTATTTTCAAATCGATGAAATTGTATGATTTTGAGTCTAAATGTGAAGTCTAAGAGTATGGAAATGAAAATAATGCTGGAGGGTTTATATAACATGGAAAATTCAAATGAAGAATTTCAAATGAGGACAGATTTGGCAATTGAAGCAAAGGATATGTACGTCGAACAGGAGGATACCCAGGTTGACCAAATGAAAGGAATTAAGATAACGGAACGGACTGAAAAAGACGTCAAGATATCTTATGTAGAGGTTGATGAAACTGGAGCAAAAATAATTAATAAAAAACCTGGAACATATGTCACTTTATATGCAGATGGTGTAAAAAGGCAAGACACAAAACGACAGGAAAACGCTGCTGCTCTTTTAGCAAAAGAACTAGAAGCGTTATTAAAGAAAAACAATCTGTCCAATAATGCAAGGTGTTTAATAGTTGGTCTGGGTAATTGGAATGTAACGCCAGATGCACTTGGACCAATGACAATAGAAAAAGTTATGGTAACGAGTCATTTATTTAATTTAGATCATCAATCCGTGTCAGAGGGCTATCGCTCAGTAGCTGCTGTGACACCTGGTGTTATGGGGCTAACTGGGATTGAAACGAGTGATATTATATTTGGAATTGTAGAGAAGTTCAAACCAGAATTTGTGGTTGCAATTGATGCATTAGCTTCTAGGTCAATTGAGCGCGTAAATGAAACGATACAAATATCAGATGCCGGAATCAATCCAGGATCAGGTGTAGGGAATAAGCGTAAGGAGATAAGCGAGGATACATTGGGAATCCCGGTTTTTGCAATTGGAGTTCCAACCGTCGTAGATGCAGCCACAATAACCAGTGATACTATAGATTTCCTATTAAAACATTTTGGAAGAGAATGGCGCGAGAAGGATAACCCATCAAAGTCGTTGGCACCAGCAAACATGAATTTTGGTGGAAAGGAATTTAATGAAGAGGATTTGCCGGATGAAGAAAAAAGAAAAACCTTTTTAGGAATTGTCGGAAATCTATCAGAAGAGGAAAAACGATCATTAATAAAAGAGGTTTTGACACCTCTGGGTCACAACTTAATGGTAACGCCAAAAGAAGTAGATGGATTCATGAAAGACATGGCCACAGTAATAGCTACAGGGATTAATGCAGCACTTCATGAAACAATCGATGTTACCAATTTTTCTGCATATACTAGATAATAAAATATTTTTGGAGCAGTATTTGTTCTAGTTTCTGAAGACGTGTCATAGATTTACTATATATGTCACTGTCTTCAGAAAGGATGGAACAATGAACTACCACAAAAATAAATCAGGAACCTCTCTAAAGCGTTTATTGGTACCTTTTTATAAAAAAGGCGGGTTGTACATCCTTTGTATCCTTCTATTATTTGTCTCGATAGGAGCCTTGACTAGCATTGCTCCAGCCTATCGGTTCTCATCTAAGACACTTACTGAATGGACGAGTAAGGTAGAGAGTACAACATTTTTATACTTACTAGGAATGGAAAATAGAGCGTTTGAAGAGGCATTTCCTAAGGATAAAACGTTCCCAAAACTATCAAATACATTGTTTCATTTGGCAACAAGTGTAAAACCACATGATGTAAGAAGCTTGTTAGGTCAAGAGTTACCAGGATTCTCGGCTTTTAATAACCGAATTGTAATAGCGGGTGAAGGAACAAACTACACAAACCTTCCTATCGAATCACCACCACCACTAGAAGACATATTACAAGATAGGGAGGCCGTTGTTAAGGAGCCGGCTAATCCAGAAAAGGAAACTAAGGATCAAGAAGAAAAGCCTGTAAAAACAGAGGAAAATGTTGTATTTATCTATAACACACATAACAGGGAATCTTTTTTACCACATTTACCAAAGGTGGATAATCCAGATTTAGCCTATCATGGCGAGGTTAATGTAACTAAAGTAAGTGATAGATTTGCATCGTCACTTGCAGATAATGGGATTGGAGCCGTTGTTAGTCACACAGATTTCACCAAGATACTGCAAGAAAAAGATATGGACCATTGGCAATCCTATGATTTATCCAGGAATGCTGTGCAAGAAGCGTTTGCATCTAATGAAAATTTGAAATATGTATTCGACATCCACCGAGATGCACAACCTAAGGGCATAACGACTACAACTATCAACGGCAAGAAATACGCAAGAATTGCTATTGTTGTTGGAGGAGAAAATAGTGAATTTGAAGAAAACTTATCATTTGCTAGAGAACTAAACTCTTTAATTGAAAAAAAATATCCTGGTTTAAATAGGGCAGTTATTATAAATGAAGGACCTGGAGTCAACGGTGTTTACAATCAAGACTTATCAGATAAAGCATTGATATTTGAGTTTGGTGGTTATGCCAACAGTTTAGAAGAGTTGTACCGTTCTGCAGATGCTTTAGCTGATGTGTTTAGTGAATACTATTTTGATGCTGAAAAAGTTTCATCCGAGGCAAAGGAGGAATAGATCATGAAATCCATTATTGTATTATTGCTGTTAATCTTATTCTTTTTATCAGGAATGCTATTTGGAGTTGAACGTGATCGTGCTGAAATTGCCCCGCCTAAAGTAGAAACAGCCAATGTCGACAAAGGCACTGCTGCTTCTCAAGGGGAAACTATTATTCAAACATCTGAGGTAGATAAACACGTAATAGCTGAGTCTAGTGAATATAAACAAACTTCGACCCACTTTACACAAAAAACAGCTTCTTTCTTTGAAAGTATTGTAAAAGGTTTTTATGAAGTTGTTGTCCAAATGATTTACCAAATTGTACAGCTCTTTTATTAAAAAGGCTGTTTTCTAAAAGGTAGGTAAGAAACAGTCTGAAGATCCTGCAGGGGACGGTTGATATTTCTGTATAACGGGTGATTCTAAGGCTAGGACGGTTGATATTTCAGGATAACGGATGATTCCGAAGCAACAGCGGTCGATTTTCTCGGATAACGGGTGATTACTTAGCGCCAGAAGCTTCCGATGAGAGCAACTGCCCGACGAGGAATCAGCACAACAGTTACGTCGCAGTTTGTATCAACTTCGAGGGTTAAAGAGCAACAAAACTTACGAAAAGAACCATTGAAAATGATGATTTCCTTCTTTCTTTTTGGTGAATTGTTACCCGAAAAGAAAGAAGGTTTTATTATTTTAATTGAATGTATTCACTTCAGTTGCTATAATCAATCCTAGTATACGACGTCAAAATTAACACTTTTGTTTTAAAAGTGGTAAAAAATGTAGGAGTGAACATCACTAATGGTGAAAAAACAAAGAAACGTTCGAAATTTTTCGATTATCGCGCATATTGATCATGGTAAATCGACATTAGCGGATCGAATATTGGAAAAAACAAAAGCTTTAACACAACGTGAGATGAAAGAGCAGTTTCTTGATGCAATGGACCTTGAACGTGAACGCGGAATTACTATAAAGCTTAATGCAGTTCAATTAAATTACATAAGTGAAGCTGGTGAAGATTATATTTACAACCTAATCGATACCCCAGGGCATGTGGATTTTACATATGAGGTGTCTCGAAGCCTTGCAGCGTGTGAAGGAGCTATTTTAGTTGTGGATGCAGCCCAAGGTATTGAGGCGCAAACGCTGGCGAATGTATATTTAGCATTGGATAACGAATTAGAAATCATTCCAGTAATAAATAAGATTGACTTGCCAAATGCAGATACTGACCGGGTAACACAGGAGTTGGTTGATGTGATTGGTATCGATCCTGATGATGTAATTTTGGCTTCAGCAAAAGATGGAATAGGGATCGATGCTATTCTTGAACGAATTGCAGACAGAATACCGGCACCTGCAGGAAAAGCGGAAAACCCTCTTAAAGCACTTATATTTGATTCGCTTTATGATTCCTACCGTGGTGTTGTCGCTTATATTTGTGTAAAAGAAGGATCTGTAAAGATGGGCGACAAGGTTAAAATGATGGCTACTGGTAAAGAATTTGAAGTCAATGAACTCGGTGTCTTCACTCCAAAACCATTGAAAAAGAATGAATTAATGGTTGGAGATGTAGGGTATTTAACAGCTTCCATTAAAAATGTTGGTGATACACGTGTTGGTGACACAGTTACACTGGTTGATAACCAGGCAGATGAAGCGTTGCCAGGCTATCGCAAACTAAATCCAATGGTGTTTTGTGGTTTGTACCCAATTGATGCTAACCAATATAATGATTTGCGTGAAGCACTAGAGCGGCTGGAATTAAACGATTCTTCCCTGCAATATGATCCGGAAACTTCCCAGGCGCTAGGATTTGGGTTTCGTTGTGGATTTTTAGGCTTGTTACACATGGAAATAGTTCAAGAAAGAGTTGAACGAGAATTCAATATAGGTTTAATCACTACTGCTCCAAGTGTTATCTATGAGGTAGAGAAAACTAACCAAGAACTTATTAAAATTGATAATCCTTCAGAACTCCCGGATTCACAATCAATTAATGAAATTCGTGAACCTTTTGTTAAAGCAACCATTATGGTTCCAAGTGAATATGTTGGCACAGTAATGGAACTTGCCCAAAAAAAGCGAGGCCAATTCATTGACATGGAATACCTGGATGATATTCGGGTTAACGTGGTGTACCATATACCTTTATCTGAGATCGTATATGACTTTTTTGATCAGTTAAAATCACAAACAAAAGGCTATGCTTCCTTTGATTATGAGCTTATTGGGTACAGGGCTTCAAATCTTGTGAAAATGGACATTTTACTTAACGCCGAGACAATTGATGCACTCTCATTTATTGTCCATAGGGACTTTGCATATGATAGAGGTAAGCAAATTGTTGATACGTTGAAAGGAATTATACCAAGACAACATTTCGAAATACCAATTCAAGCTGCGATTGGAAATAAAATTGTAGCTAGATCAAACATTAAAGCGATGAGGAAAAACGTACTTGCCAAATGTTATGGGGGAGATATTTCGCGTAAACGCAAGCTACTTGAAAAACAAAAAGAAGGTAAAAAGCGAATGAAAATGGTAGGCTCAGTAGAGGTGCCACAGGAAGCGTTTATGGCAGTTTTGAAAATAACTGATGATTGATTGGACTTCCATGATAAGGGTGAACTTTGTCGCATGTATTCACATTCGATGAGTTTATCCCTTTTCTTTTTTCAATCTAGGAAAACACGCTTTTGCTTTCTGATTTTCTAAAGGGGGAACTATATTGGTACAATCAGTATATATACACATCCCGTTTTGCCAGCAAATATGTCATTACTGTGATTTCACAAAGTTTTTTTACAATGAAAAGTTGGCAGACGAGTATATGGAAGCACTATCCAATGAGATAAAAACGAATGTCGATGGTGAAAAGAATAGAGTTAAAACGATTTTCATTGGGGGAGGCACACCAACTGCATTAAATTTGAATCAGTTAGAGTTGTTATTTAAGGTAATTGATGAAAAATTTAGTGTTGCGGATTGCGAAGAGTATACGATAGAAGCCAATCCAGGTGACTTTGATGAGGATAAAGCAAAATTATTAAAAACCTATGGTGTAAATCGAGTATCACTTGGTGTCCAGGCATTTGACGACCAGCTTCTGGAAGATATTGGCAGATTGCATAAAGTAAAGGACGTCTATGAGACAGTAAATTTGTTAAAGAAAAATGGGATTAGTAATATAAGTATTGACCTTATATATGCTCTACCAAATCAAACAGTGGAAGGCTTTGAAAAATCGTTACAGGAAGCGGTCCAGTTGGATTTGCCACATTACTCGACTTATTCTCTGCAGATAGAGCCAAAAACTGTTTTTTATCAACGACACAAAAAAGGCAAATTACACCGTCCTCCCCAAGAGGATGAAGTACAAATGTACAAAATTTTGCGAGACACAATGAAAAAACACGGGAAAGTTCAGTACGAAATCAGCAACTTTGCAAAATCCGGTTTTGAAAGCAAACATAACCTGACATATTGGAATAATGAACACTATTATGGGTTTGGTGCTGGTGCTCATGGGTACTTGCCAGGCAAACGCACTGGAAATATTCGTCCACTCCCTGCCTATGTTAAACAAGCTATGAAAGACGGTCATCCAATATTAACTACTGACGATATCGGACTAAAAGAAAACATTGAAGAAGAAATGTTTCTAGGTTTACGCAGACTTGATGGGGTAAATAAAGCCAACTTTCAGAAGAAGTTTTCGCTACCTATGAAAGAGCTGTATAGTGATTCAATAAGTTATTTAGTAGAAAAAGGTTGGCTGTATGATAAAACGGACGCAGTTAGTTTGACTCCAGAAGGAATCTTGTTCGGAAATGAAGTTTTTGCAGAATTTTTGTTAGAAGATGAAAATCTAAGACATCTGCGTTGACAAAAAATTAATGATTTGATAGTTTATTAGTAGAATTAGCACTCGCATATGAAGAGTGCTAACAGAGGTGATCATCATGTTAACAGAAAGACAATTATTGATTTTACAAGTCATTATTGATGATTTCATCCAGACGGCACAACCAGTTGGGTCGCGTCTTTTATCAAAAAAAGAAAATATCTCATTTAGTTCTGCCACTATACGGAATGTAATGGCTGATCTTGAAGACATGGGGTACTTAGAAAAAACGCACTCATCGTCTGGAAGAATACCATCCGAAAAAGGATATCGTTTTTATGTAGATCACTTAGTATCTGCTGAAGGGATACCAGACGAAGTGAATATCATGAAGCATGTGATCCAGGAGGGGGTTTTTGAATTTGAACAAATTGTTCAAAAATCTGCTCAGGTACTATCTGATTTAACCAATTACACGTCAATCATTCTAGGTCCAGAAGTGTTCGAAACAAAATTGAAACAGCTGCAGATTGTCACATTATCAGACCACACGGCTGTTGCGATATTGATAACGAATACTGGACATGTCGAGCACCGTTCGTTTACAATCCCGGGTGAAATGAATGCTTCAGACCTTGAGAAAATGGTTAACATTTTAAATGATCGATTATATGGTGTACCAATTGTTCATTTGCATGACACGCTAAATACTGAAATTGTTTCATTGATGAAGATGTATGTGAATGATTTTGAGCAATCATATGATTATTTAAAATCAGCATTTTTTAGCGAGCAACCTGTTAAGCTTTATATTGGTGGTAAAACGAATATTTTAATGCAGCCTGAATTTAAGGACGTTGAGAAGATTCGTTCATTTTACTCTATGATGGAGAAGGAAGACGAAATGGCTAGCATGCTTAAGTCATCTGCTGAAGGTATTCACGTATCAATTGGCCACGAAAATAAAGTGGATGCTATAAAGGACTGCAGCTTAATAACTGCTTCCTACCACCTGGGAAAGGGCCAGCTAGGAACAATTGCTTTGCTTGGTCCAACAAGAATGGAATACAGAAGAGTGATTACACTATTACATGCATTGTCTAACGAAATGACAGAAGCTTTGTACATGTGGTACAAAAATAATGAGTAGTTTTACCCCCAGTATCCAGTTCTCATTGATGGAAACTACCCATCACTTCTATTTGTGTAATAGGTAATAGTTTATTTCAGAATGGTTTAATGATATAGTCTAAAATGGTGATTTTTTTCATAGGAGGTGTCCAACATGGATGAACAAAACAAAGATAATACAGTTACAAAAGATGAAGAAGTAATAGAAAATATTGAGCCAGAGGATATGGAAATTAATAATTCAGAAGAACACCTTGGTTCAGATGAAAGTAAAATGGAAACACTAAAAGAAGAAGTAGAAAAGTTACAAAATGAAAAAGAAGAAGTGTATCAAAAGATGTTACGCATACAAGCAGAGTTTGATAACTATAAAAAACGCTCAATGCGTGAAAAAGAGACAACAAATAAATATAAGTCTCAAGACATCGTGAATGATTTGTTGCCTGCTATAGATAATTTCGAGCGTGCTCTTCAAGTAGATGTATCAGAAGCACAGGATAGCTTTGTTGAAGGAATCTCGATGGTTTATAGAATGCTGAAAGATGCTCTAAAGTCACATAATGTGGAAGAAATTGAGACTGTAGGAAAAGAATTTGATCCTAATTTACATCACGCAGTAATGCAAGCTGAGGATGATGAGGCAGAAGCAAACACTGTAGTAGAGGAAATGCAAAAAGGTTATATGCTTAAAGACCGAGTAATTCGACCAGCGATGGTCAAAGTAAATAAATAATAGATTAGGTAAAGTAGTGAAGGAGGAAATTAACAATGGGAAAAATTATTGGTATTGACTTAGGAACAACAAACTCATGTGTTTCAGTAATGGAAGGTGGAGAAGCGGTAGTAATCCCCAATCCGGAAGGGAACCGCACCACACCATCTGTTGTCGCATTCAAAAATGGTGAACGTCAAGTAGGTGAGGTTGCTAAAAGACAAGCAATCACAAATCCAAATACGATTCAATCAATCAAGCGTCATATGGGTACGGATTACAGCGTTAAAATTGATGATAAAGAATTCACGCCACAAGAGGTTTCTGCAATCATATTACAGCACATTAAATCGTACGCAGAAGATTACTTAGGTGATAAAGTTGAAAAGGCTGTTATTACAGTACCAGCCTACTTTAATGATGCAGAGCGCCAAGCAACAAAAGATGCTGGTAAAATTGCTGGACTTGAAGTAGAGCGTATTATTAACGAACCAACTGCTGCAGCATTAGCATACGGTATCGACAAAGAAGATCAAGACCAAACAATTTTAGTTTATGATTTAGGTGGCGGTACTTTTGACGTTTCTATTCTAGACATTGGTGACGGTACTTTCGAAGTTGTTTCAACTGCCGGTGATAACCGTCTTGGTGGAGATGATTTTGATGAAGTAATCATAAAACATATGGTAGCTGAATTTAAGAAAGAAAATGGAATTGATCTTTCTAAAGATAAAATGGCAACACAACGTTTGAAAGATGCTGCTGAGAAAGCTAAGAAAGATCTTTCTGGAGTTGCTCAAACGCAAGTATCTTTACCATTTATCACTGCCGGTGATGCTGGGCCGCTACACCTTGAAATGAACTTAACACGAGCTAAATTTGAAGAGCTATCCTCAGATTTAGTAGAACGTACTATGGTTCCAACTCGTAAAGCTTTAAAGGATGCTAATTTATCTTCGAAAGATATTCATAAAGTAATCCTAGTGGGTGGTTCTACACGAATTCCAGCTGTTCAGGAAGCAATAAAACGCGAAACTGGTAAAGAACCTTCTAGAGGAGTAAACCCTGATGAAGTAGTAGCTCTAGGTGCTGCAATTCAGGCCGGGGTACTACAAGGTGATGTTAAGGATGTTGTGTTATTGGATGTAACACCACTATCACTAGGTATCGAAACAATGGGAAGCGTATTTACAAAATTGATTGAACGAAATACAACAATACCAACAAGTCATTCTCAAACATTCTCAACAGCAGCTGATAATCAAACAGCAGTTGACATTCACGTACTACAAGGTGAAAGAGAAATGGCTGCTGATAACAAGACCCTTGGCCGTTTCCAATTGACGGATATTCCACCAGCACCACGTGGTGTTCCACAGATTGAAGTTTCATTTGACATTGATGCGAATGGTATTGTTAATGTTCGTGCCAAGGATATGGGAACAAATAAAGAGCACTCTATCACAATCAAGTCTTCTTCAGGTCTATCAGATGAGGAAGTAGAACGCATGGTGCAAGAAGCAGAAGAAAATGCTGAAGGTGATAAGAAGCGCCGTGAAGAAGTTGAGTTACGTAATGAAGCGGATCAACTAATCTTTACAACAGATAAAACAATTAAAGACTTAGGCGAAAAAGTTTCTGACGAAGAAAAAGAAAAAGCAGAAGCTGCAAAAGAGGAATTAAAAACAGCTATTGAATCTGATGACTTAGAAGAAATTAAAACTAAAAAAGAAGCACTTCAAGAACAGGTTCAACAGTTATCAGTTAAGATGTATGAGCAAATGCAGCAGGACGCACAGGCTGAAGAAGGTCAAGAAGGTAACAAGGAAGAAGATGTCGAGGACGCTGACTATGAAGAAGTCAACGACGAAGACAAAGACAAAGATAAAAAATAATAAGTGATACAAAAAAGTCAAAGTCAGGAGTTCCTTGGCTTTGGCTTTTTTCTAAATTGTCTAGCTATGCGGGCTAGAGCCTCGAGTCATAGTCAATAGACACTACGAGTAAAAAGAGTATTACTCTACGGTCTCTTGTCTATGCTTGTCGTCTCTGAGCAAGCCCGCTCCGCTTTTCTGTCTAGCTGCGGTTCCTTGGGGTTCGCGACATAAGCAATGAACACTTCAGAGTGCCAAGAGCATGCACTCTTCGGTTCTTTGCTTATGCGTGTCACCCCAGAACAGGAACCTCCGCTTTTCTGTCTAGCTGCGCGGGCTAGAGACTCGAGTCATAGTCAATAGACACTTCGAGTAAAAAGAGCATTACTCTACGGTCTCTTGTCTATGCTTGTCGTCTCTGAGCAAGCCCGCTCCGCTTTTCTTTTCTTATTTGCTATTATGTTCTTATGAATGGTATGATAAAATTTATGCAATAATGCCGGGAGAGTGAATTACAAGTGAGTAAACGTGACTATTATGATGTACTTGGTGTGGGCAAAGATGCTTCAAAAGAAGAAATAAAAAAGTCCTACAGAAAATTAGCCAGGAAATATCATCCAGACGTAAATAAAGAAGCTGATTCTGAGGAAAAATTTAAAGAAGCAAAAGAAGCATACGAAGTATTAAGTGACGAGCAAAAAAGAGGACAGTATGACCAGTTCGGACATGCAGGGCCACAATCACAAGGCTTTGGAGGAGGAGCTCAGGACTTCTCAGGTTTTGGAGACATTTTTGACATGTTTTTCGGTGGAGGCGGTCGTCGCCGTGATCCGAACGCACCACAACAAGGTGCAGATTTACAGTTTGCTATGAATTTGGAGTTTGAAGAAGCTATTTTTGGAAAAGAGACAGACGTCACGATTCCTAAAGAGGAAACGTGCGATACTTGTTCCGGTTCAGGGGCTAAACCTGGAACTAAAGTAAATACCTGTTCACATTGTAATGGATCTGGACAGTTAAACACAGAACAGAATACACCATTTGGACGGGTAGTTAATAAAAGAGTTTGTCATTACTGTAATGGAACTGGTAAAATCATTCCTGAAAAGTGTTCTACTTGTGGAGGAAATGGCAGAGTACAAAAGGATAAAAAGATTCATATCTCTATCCCTGCTGGAATTGACGAAGGCCAACAGATTCGTGTATCTGGAAAAGGTGAACCTGGTGTTAATGGTGGTCCAGCTGGTGATTTATACGTAGTTATCCAAATCAAACCACATGATTTCTTTGAACGTGAAGGCGATCATATCTACTGCGATTTACCGGTATCGTTTGCCCAGGCAGCTTTAGGGGATGAGATGGAAGTGCCAACAGTTCATGGAAAAGTATCGTTAAAAATCCCTGCTGGGACACAAACAGGAAAAACTTTCCGATTAAAGGGAAAAGGTGCTCCTAACGTACGTGGTTATGGTCAAGGTGATCAGCATATAAGGGTTCGTATTATTACTCCATCTAAACTATCCGATCGTCAAAAAGAATTAATGAGAGAGTTTAATGATATAGAAGGTAATAAGTCGACCGATGAACAGGAAGGTTCTTTCTTTCAACGTTTTAAAAAAGCATTTAAAGGTGAATAGCGGTGTATCATTTACACCGTTTACATATTTTCTATCACATGAAAAACTTTTGCTATGTTCCATATGATCAATGGAATATACAGTTTTTCTAAAGGAATGGGTGAATCTTATTGAAATGGTCTGAGATTTGCGTACACACAACGAATGAAGCAATAGAACCTATTTCAAATATACTTCATGAAACCGGTGCCGGTGGTATTGTGATTGAAGATCCTATAGATTTAATCACAGAGCGTGAAGATATATTTGGAGAAATTTACGAACTTGATAAAGAAGACTACCCAAATGAGGGAGTTTATATCAAAGCTTATCTTCCAATGAATAGCTTTCTTGGAGAATCAGTGAATGAAATCAAACAAGCGATTAACAATCTTTTGTTGTATGACATTGATATTGGCAGCAATACAATTACTCTAAGTGAAATAAATGAGGAAGATTGGGCTACAGCCTGGAAAAAGTATTATAAACCTGTTAAAATTTCCAGCAAAATAACTATTGCCCCTACTTGGGAAAACTATGTATCTCAAACTTCCGATGAAATCGTACTTGAGCTAGACCCCGGCATGGCGTTCGGTACAGGAACACACCCTACAACTGTGCTCTGCATTCAAGGTATTGAAAGATATTTAAATGTTAATGATGAAGTAATTGATGTCGGTTGTGGTTCAGGGGTTCTAAGTATTGCTGCTATCTTACTGGGGGCGAAAAGTGTGAGTGCCTATGACCTGGATGATATAGCAATAGAGAGTACAAAGCAAAATGCAAAGCTTAACAAAATTGACAAGCAAATTAATGTAAAACAAAATAATTTATTGGATAATGTCAACAAACAGTCTGATTTGATAGTATCTAATATACTAGCTGAAGTAATTGTACGGTTTATTAAAGATGCATGGGACAATCTAAAAGAAGATGGGATATTCATTACTTCAGGAATTATTAAAGCGAAAAAGGATTTAGTAAAAGATCAGCTAAAACAAAATGGGTTTACAATCATAGAAGTCAACGAAATGGAAGACTGGGTCTCTATTGTAGCCAAGAAAAGCGAAAGCCCCCGTTAAGCAACGATGGAGTGGAGTGACCTATTCAAGATAAAGGAAAGCCAAAAGAGACCTTCTTTTGAGCTTGACTTATCGAAGAGTAGGGAAAGAAGTCCACTAGTTGCTGGGGGCAGCAGCTAGCCAAGAAAAGCAAAGCCCCCGTTAAGCGAACATAAAAGTAGGTGTAGAACATGCAGCGGTATTTTGTTCCAGAAGAAAACTGGGAAGAAGATAGACTTATAATTACTGGTGACGATGCACATCATGTTATAAGAGTAATGCGTGGTAGTGTAGGTGACAAAATAATATGTAATCATCCTAGCGGTTATGCAGTGCTTGGTGAGTTAGTTACAATTGATGATAATGTAACAGTGTCTATTGTTAAGTTCCTACAAGAAACTGTGGAATTACCTATTCATGTTACAATTGCCCAAGGTTTACCTAAAGGTGATAAACTTGAGTATGTTTTGCAAAAAGGAACAGAATTAGGAGCTTCACGTTTCATACCTTTTACTGCTGATCGCTCAGTAGTAAAATGGGACCAAAAAAAGGCCTCGAAAAAGATGACTCGTTTTGCTAAAATTACAAAAGAGGCTAGCGAACAAAGTCATCGAAATCGTATTCCCCAAATTAGTTCTGTTATGAGTTTAAAGGAATTAATAGAAGACACAAAGGATTACGATGTAAAAATATTTGCATATGAAGAGGAAGCAAAAACCGACAGCTTTGTATCCTATGCTTCTGTAATATCAAAGCTGAAATCAAAACAAAAGATAATAGTATGCATTGGTCCAGAAGGTGGTTTTTCAAACAATGAAGTAGATTTATTAAAAGAAAACAACTTTTTATCTGTTCGGATTGGGCCGAGAATTCTAAGAACAGAAACTGCATCACTATATGTATTAGCAAGTATTTCTTATCAATTTGAAGAATTGGGGTGCTAGCATTGCCAACAGTAGCCTTTCATACATTAGGTTGTAAAGTAAATCATTATGAAACAGAAGGAATTTGGAATATGTTTAAAGCTAGCGATTATGAGCGAGTGGATTTTGATCGTCAAGCAGATGTTTATGTAATAAATACGTGTACCGTTACTAACACAGGAGACAAAAAAAGTAGGCAGACAATACGTCGTGCTGTCAGAAAAAATCCTGAGGCTGTTATTTGTGTGACAGGGTGTTACGCACAAACTTCACCTGGAGAGATTATGGAAATTCCTGGAGTTGATGTTGTAGTCGGAACACAGAATCGAAAAAAAATGATTGGGTATATTGAAGAACATTTAGAAACTAGAGAACCGGTTAATGGTGTCACAAACATCATGAAAAACCGTGTTTTTGAAGAGATGGATGTACCTGAGTTTACTGACCGAACGCGTGCATCGCTAAAAATACAAGAGGGATGTAATAATTTTTGTACATTTTGTATTATTCCTTGGTCCCGTGGATTATTACGATCCCGTGATCCAGAAGATGTTATCGTACAAGCACAACGTTTAGTTGATGCCGGTTATAAGGAAATTGTTTTAACTGGAATTCATACTGCTGGTTATGGTGAGGATATGCAGGATTATAACTTTGCAAAACTTCTCAAAAAACTTGAAACAGATGTGAATGGGTTAAAGCGAATTCGTATTTCTTCAATTGAAGCTAGTCAGATTACAGATGAAGTCATTGAGGTACTTGATAAATCCGAAAAAATCGTACGTCATTTACACGTGCCTTTGCAATCAGGATCTGATACAGTCTTAGATCGTATGCGCAGAAAGTATACCACTGAATTTTACTACCAGAAAGTAGAGAAAATTAAAAAGGCTTTACCTGGATTAGCAATTACTTCAGACGTTATCGTTGGTTTTCCTGGCGAAACAGAAGAAGAATTTATGGAAACATATAACTATATTAAAAAGGTCGGTTATTCTGAATTACACATTTTCCCTTTTTCACAGCGTACAGGGACACCAGCGGCAAAAATGAAAGATCAAGTTGAAGATAAAATCAAAACTAGACGGGTGCATGAATTAATTGAGTTGTCAAATCAATTAGCAAAAGAATATGCCTCCAACTATGAACATGAGGTTGTGGAAGTAATTCCAGAGGAACGTGCACAGGATGAGAAAGATTCAAATGTGTTAGTAGGCTACTCAGACAATTATCTTAAAGTTCGATTCACTGGTTCAGATGATATGATCGGTAAAATTGTTCGTGTTAAGATAACGCAAGCAGGATATCCTTACAATGAAGCAACCTTTGTACGGGTAATGGATGTAGATGCCACAACTAAAATTAGTTAAGAACGAATACCCGGTATAACCGGGTATTCGTCTATCCATTAGTTTTTATGTTATTATAGAAAGGTACGGACAACTTAATGGGAAAGGGCGTTAATCATGACAATGGATCTTGCAAAGTACATAGATCATACACAATTGAAACCAGATACAACAGTAGATAAAATAAACAGTATTTTAGAAGAAGCTAAAGAATTTGAATTTGCTTCAGTTTGTGTTAATCCATATTGGGTAGAGCATTGTTTTAATGCGTTAAAAGACACAAATGTAAAAGTTTGCACTGTAATTGGTTTTCCACTTGGTGCAACAACAACTAAGACTAAGGTATTTGAAACTAAGAATGCAATAAGTAATGGTGCAACCGAAGTGGATATGGTGATTAATGTCGGTGCGTTAAAGTCAAACAACGATACCTTTGTAGAGCAGGACATTAGAGAAGTTGTTTTGGCAGCAAAAGGTCACGCGATAACAAAGGTGATTATTGAAACTTCTCTTCTTACTGAGGATGAAAAGGTCAGGGCTTGTAAGCTAGCAAAATCAGCTGGTGCTGACTTTGTTAAGACCTCAACAGGTTTCTCAGGTGGAGGAGCTACAGTGGAGGATATTAAATTAATGCGTGAAACAGTTGGACCAGATCTAGGTGTTAAAGCATCTGGTGGGGTGCGTGATTTAAAGACCACTCAAGCAATGATTGATGCTGGTGCAACAAGAATTGGGGCAAGTGCTGGAAAAGAAATTTTAGCTGGAGAGCAAGGTACCTCTGACTATTAAACAATGATTTAAAAATTCATTCGAAAATTAGTTGACCAGTATGCCACAATATATTATAATTGTTATTGGCAGTGATTTACCATAACCTGCCTGAATAATCCTGTTTTATCTTCGGAGGGAGGGAAATCAGTATGTCAAATACAACTCGCGTTCGTAAAAATGAGTCTATAGAGGATGCTCTTCGTCGATTTAAAAAAAGTGTGTCAAAAAGTGGTACACTACAAGAATATCGTAAGCGTGAACACTATGAAAAGCCAAGCGTTAAGCGTAAATTGAAATCAGAAGCTGCTAGAAAGCGTAAATTCTAAAGAGGGTGCAGTAGCATGACATTACTAGAACTGTTAAATACAGATATGAAACAAGCTATGAAAGATAAAGATAAAGATAAGCTTGGAGTTATCCGTATGGTTAAGGCATCTTTACAGAATGAAGCCATTAAACAAGGTAAAGATACAATCTCAGAGGATGACGAATTAACTGTATTGTCTAGAGAATTAAAGCAACGAAAAGATTCCCTCAACGAATTCAAGGCTGCTGGACGTGATGATCTTGTAGCAAAACTTGATGTAGAAATCAATGTGTTACAAGCATATATGCCCAAACAGTTATCTGAACAAGAGTTAGAAGTAATTGTTCAGAGCACAATTCAAGAAGTTAATGCAACATCAAAAAAAGAGATGGGTAAAGTAATGAGTGCGATCATGCCAAAGGTAAAAGGCAAGGCAGACGGTTCGAGTATTAATAAACTTGTACTGAAGCATTTAAAAAACTAATACATCACTATAAATGCAAATTTAGGCAACCCTTGTCAGTCTCGCTGACAAGGGTTTTAGTTTTGTAATAAAGAA